>JAVEEH010000305.1 GCA_030840545.1 Frankiaceae bacterium
GCGGGAGCATCGCGCGCCGTCGCGCAGCGACGGAAGCGAGCGCACCGCGTGGCGACGAGGACGTGCCCAGCCGCCGGGTCCGTCCACAGACCGCTCTCGTCACGAAGAAGTGACGTGGGCAGCGGGCAGCATCGGCGGCATGCGTCGTCGTCAGCAGCTCCTCGCCGCCGGGCTCGTCGTCACCGCCGTGCTCGTCGGGCACCAGCTCACCAAGGGGCCGGGGGCCCGGCCGGCGGTCGACCCCGGACCGGTCCCGTCGCCGGCGGTCCCGGTCGGCGCGTTCGCCGCCCGGATCGACCGCGTCGTCGACGGCGACACGTTCCTCGCGACGGTCGCGGGCGGCGGCGGGCCGGTGCGGGTGCGGGTCATCGGCGTCGACACACCCGAGACCGTCAAGCCGGGGGTCGCCGTGCGGTGTTACGGGCCGCAGGCGTCGGCGTTCACGAAGCACCTGCTGCCCGCGGGCACGATCGTCGAGGCGGCGCACGAGACCGGCGGTGACGTCGACCGCTATGGCCGCCAGCTCTGGGACGTCTGGCTGCCGGACGGCCGCTTTCTCGAGTCCGTGCTGGCCGCCGCCGGCACAGCCCGGGCCTACCCCTACCCGCCCCAGACCCGGCACGCCGCTCTCATCCGGTCGCTCGCGGATGCGGCCCGGGCCGGCCGCCGGGGCCTATGGGCACCACCCTGTCGCGGCCAGTCCTTTTCATGACAAAATAGGACGATCCGGGGCCGAAGCACCGCCCACCCAGAAAGACCCCGGGCTCGCTCGCAACGAATGCTCGCCCGGCTCGTTGACCTACGTGCCGGGACAAAACCGCCGCCGGTGAAAGGAAATCGTCGAGCAGCGGCGAAACGGGTGGGCGACGTGCGAGGACTTCGATCGTGGACAAGGTGACAGCGCCCGACGCGGTGCGGCCGCTCAAGACAGCGGTAGCCGCCCCCGTCGGCTTCATCGCGCCGGTAGACGCTCTGCTCCCGGCCCAACCCCGATCGACGCTCCGATCCTCGACGCAGACCGGCGAGCGTCGCAGCCCGACCCGCCTCGGTGAGGCCCTCGCCGACATCCACGCCAGCAACCGCGCCCTGGCCACCGTGGCCGTCGACCTCGCCGTGCTCGGCGCCATCTGCCTGTGGGTGGGTGTCGTCCCGCTGTGGACCGCCGCGCCCTGGTCGCTCGCCGTCGTCCTGGTCGGCTACCTGGGCGGGATGTACGGCGACCGCGACAGCATCCAGACCCGCGGCGTGCTCTGGTACCCCGGCAAGGCCGTGCTCCCGGTCGGCGTCGTCGCCTTCGGTGGTCTCGCGACCGGCCTGATGCCCGTCCACGCAGCCGTCTGGCTCGTCCCGAGCGCCGTGATCGCCCTCTGCGGGGTTCGCCTGTTCACCTGGCTCGCGCTCGCGTGGATGCGCCGCCAAGGACGTGCGCTGCGCCGCACCCTCGTCATCGGTTCGGGTCCGATGGCGCAGACGGTCATGCGCAAGCTTGCGGAGTTCCCCGAAGGCGGCCTGGTGCCGGTCGCGACAATTCCGCTCGAGACGCTCGAGTCCAACCGCGGCCTGGTCCACCTGCTCAACCACCACGCGGCCCGCCACATCGTGCTGATCCCGACCCACAGCGACGACATCGACCTCGCCGGTCACCTGCAACGCAACCGCGGCCTCGACGTGCGATTCAGCCTGGTGCCACCGCTCGGCGACCTGTTCCTGCACCCCGGCCGGGTGAGCGAGCTGGGCGGCGTGCCCTTCATCCCGCTCGGCCGCGTGCTGCGCACTCGCACCAGCTTCCCGGGAAAGCGCGCCCTCGACCTCGGCGCCGCGCTGCTGCTCCTGCTGTTGCTGCTGCCCGTGTTCGCGGCCGCCGCGCTGGCCATCAAGCACGACGACGGTGGTCCGGTCTTCTTCCGCCAGCGTCGCGTCGGCAAGGGCGGCGAACCGTTCGGAATGCTCAAGTTCCGCTCGATGGTCGTGGGCGCCGACCGGATGAAGACCGAGCTGCTCGACCGCAACTTCAGCGACGGGCTGCTCTTCCGAGTCGCCGACGACCCGCGGATCACCAAGGTCGGCCGGGTGCTTCGCCGGCTCTCCGTGGACGAGCTGCCGCAGCTGTGGAACGTGGTCCGCGGCCAGATGAGCCTCGTCGGCCCCCGCCCGCTGCCGGTCGACCCGGACGCGTTCAGCACCGGCGACTCCGAACGACACACCGTGCTGCCCGGCATCACCGGCTACTGGCAGATCAGTGGCGGCAACGGCCTCGCCTACCAGGAGATGATCACGCTCGACCTCGCCTACATCCGCAACTGGTCGTTGTGGCTGGACGTGCGGTTGCTGCTGCGTACGGTGCCCGCCCTGGTGCACCGGCACGACCCCTGCTGATCACCGCATCTGCTGAACTAGCGCCGTGCGCGTTCTCCTCGTGAACGACCTTGCGCCCGATGCCGGCTGGGGCACCGAGACGCATCTGCGTCGGCTCGCGGCCGGCCTCGCCGGTCAGGGTGACGACGTCGAGCTGTTCGCGGGTGAGATCACCCATGCGGGTCTGGGCAAGCTGCGTGACTTCTGGGACCCGGTCGCACGGCGGCGGCTGGCCGAGCGCGCCGCGCGCTTCCGGCCCGATGTCGTCCACCATCTCAACGTGGTGCGCGAGCTCTCGACTTCTGTGCTCGGCGTTCCCCGCGGCACGCCGACCGTCATGACCGTCCTCGACCAGCGCATCGTCGGCGCCGGCGACTATGACCGGCGTTCCGTGCGGGGGCTCGCCGATGCGTTGGTGAAGCGCCCGTTCGACACTGCCGTCGCGCGGCGCCGGTTGGATGCCGCGCTCGCGGTGTCGGCGCCGCTCGCGGCCAAGCTCCGCGCCGCCGGCTTCCGCGGCGTCGAGCACGTGCCGGTCTATTCACTCGACCCGCTCGTCGCGCTGCAGCCGGTGAGCGCGAACCGTGACATCGGTTATGTCGGCCGCCTCACCCCGGACAAGGGCATCGGTGTGCTGGCCGAGGCCTTCGAGTCCCTGGCCGCCCGCTTCCCCGACGCGCGGCTGCTGGCTGCCGGGCAAGGGCCGGAGGCCGCCCGGCTCGAGCGCCTCGCGGGCCGGCTGGGCGCCGACCGGGTGCAGCTGCTCGGCCGGCTCGACGAGCCCGGCATCTCGGCCTTGCTGGCGCGAGTGCGGGTCGTTGCGGTGCCGTCGCTGCCCGGCGTCCGCCCGGAGGGCTCACCCCTGGCCGCCGTCGAGGCCGCGCTGCACGGCCGGCCACTGGTCGTCAGCGACGACGAAGGGTTGGTCGAGATCGTCCGCGTGCTCGGCGCCGGCCGCACTGTGGCTGCGGGTGACGCGAGCGCTCTCGCGGCCGGCCTGGAAGGGGTGCTCGCCGACGACGAGCTGGCGGTGCGGTGGGGTGAGGCCGGGCGCGCCGCCGCGGCAGCAAGTTTCGCCCCGGTGCGGGTGACCGAGCGGGTGCGCGAGATCCACGACCGGGTGGTCGCCGCCGCCGGACGGCGCTGACGTGACCGAAGCCGACCGCCCACCGCTGTCGGTGGTCGTCGCCACCCGCGACCGCCCGGACCAGCTGGCCCGCTGTCTGCGCGCCCTCGCCGCAGCCCTCGGCCCCGACGACGAGCTTGTCGTCGTCGACTCCGCGTCTCGCGACGACCGCACCCGTCAGGTCGCGACCGCCGCCGGTGCACACGTCGCTCGCGCGGAGCGGCCCGGCACGTCGCGGGCCCGCAACATCGGCTGGCGGTGCGCCCGGCACGACGTCATCGCGTTCACCGACGACGACGTCGAGGTCTCGGCCGAGTGGGTTGACGCGATGGCCCGCTCGCTCGCGGTCCCCGGTCGACGTTGGGTCACCGGCTGGATCGGCGTCACCGTCGAGCAGCCCGGGGCGCAGGAGTTCAACCCGCAGATGCTCGCCGACGCGCCGATGCGGCTCGACCGCGCGCACCGCGGCTCGCTCGGGGCGAGCGCCAACCTCGGCGCACACCGCAGCCTGCTCGACGCGGTCGGCGGGTTCGACGAGCGTTTCGGTCCCGGCACCTGGACGTCGGCTGCGGAGGACGTCGAGCTCTTCGACCGGTTCCTGGCGGCCGGCGTCGACGGCTACTACGACCCCGACGTCCGTGTCTTCCACGAGCAGTGGCGCGGTCGGCGCGACGCCGTCACGCTGCACTGGCGTTACGGCAAGGGCATGGGAGCGCGGCTGGCCCGGCTCACCTGGCGGGATCCGCGCCGGGCCGCGCGGTCGGCCTACGACGTCCTCGGCCCGGAAGGCCTGGGAGCGATGCTGCGCTGCCTGCGGGCCGGCTACGAGCTCGGCGCCCTGGTCGCCGCGACGCGCGTGCTCGGCACGGTGACCGGTTTCCTGGCCTGGGTGTGGCGACGGTGAGGTTCGCCGCCTACCACCCGTGGGTCTATCTCACCAGCGGACTGGAACGCACGTTCCTCGAGCTGTTCGACCGCAGCCGCCACGACTGGGTGCTCTACACCCATCGCTTCCAGCCCGAGACGACCTACCCGGGGTTGTCGCAGCACGACGTCGTCGAGCTTGCTCCGCGGGTGTCGGTGCAACGTTCGTTCGTCCCGTTGATGCGTGCCGCGACCACCATCGCGCGCACCCGTCTGCCCGACGACGGCACCGCCGGCCTGCTCGTCTCCTCCGAGGGCCTCGGCGACTTCATCCTCGCCCGGCATCGCGGCCCGACCGCCTGCTACTGCCACACCCCGTTGAAGATCCTGCACGATGACGCCACCCGGGCGGCCTTGCGTGAACAGAGCAAGGGCAAGTACGCCGCGCTGCGGACGTTGGCGCCTGCGTTCGCCGCGGCCGACCGGGCGATGTGGCGTCGCTATGACCACGTCTTCGCCAACAGTGCCGAGACGAGGCGGCGCATCGAGACGGCGAAGTTGCGGGCGGCAACAGAGGTCGAGGTGCTCGTGCCGGGTGTCGACACCGAGCGCATCACACCGGGCGACGAAGCCCGCGTGCAGCGCTTCGTCCTGGCCGGTCGCATCATGTGGCAGAAGAACATCGAGCTGGCGGTCGAGGCGATGCGACTGCTCGCTGCGGAGGGCACGTCGTCATCGCTGGTGGTCGCCGGAGCGGTCGACGAGAAGAGCCGGCCCTATCTTGCCCGGCTCCGTGAGCTGGCCGCCGGTCTGCCGGTGCAGTTCCGGCCGGATCCCTCCGACGACGAGCTTGTCTCGCTCTATCGGACCAGCACCGCGGCGTTGTTCACTGCACGCAACGAGGACTTCGGCATCGTGCCGTTGGAAGCGATGGCGGCCGGAACGCCGGTGCTCGCGGTGGACAACGGTGGTCCGCGCGAGACCGTGGTCGACGGTGTGACCGGCTGGTTGCTGGCGCCGGATGTGGCGACGTTCGCGGACCGGATGCGACAGGTCCTCACGGCACCCGCCGAGGTCAACGCGATGCGAGCCGCCGCCCGCGAGCGCGCCGAAGGGTTCGGCTGGCAGCGGCTCACCGACCGGGTCGACGACGTGATGGAACAGCTCAGCGCAACCCGTCGAGCACGCTGACGAGCTCGCCCGCGGCGGTCTGCCACGTGCGCGTCGATGGTGCGGGAGCGCGGATGTCCTCGTGCAGCACCGCCAGGACCGCGGCCGCCCATGCGTTCACGTCACCGGGCGGTACATAGACCGCACGGCCTTCGGTGCTCTCGCGCAGGACGGCGATGTCGGAGACGACGGCCGGTACGCCGCACGCCCAGGCTTCCAGCGGCGGCGTGCCGAACCCTTCATAGCGACTCGGATACAGCAGCGCAGCCGCGCCGGTGAGCAGCGCGCGCAGGTCGGCGTCGTCGACATAGCCGGCGCTGACGACGCCGGGGAGGTCCGGCACCGTCACCGGCGCGAAGTTGCGGTGCGCGAGCCCGGTCAGCACCAGCTGGTGCGGCATGACCCGAGCGGCGAGCAGATGCGCGGCGATCGCCGTGGCGACGTCCTTGCGCGGGTCGGCCCAGCCGATGAACAGCAGATACGGCCCGGTGAGACCGAGCCGGTCGCGCACCCGGGCAACGTCCGCTGCGGGCGCCGGGCGGACGTCGTCGGCGACGGCGTTGTGCACGACCGCGATCGGTGCGGTCACGCCGCGGGCGCGCAGCTCGTCGGCGACCTGATTCGAGACGGTGACGACGCGGGTGGCGCGACGGGCCGCCAACAGCACGAGTCGGCCGTAGGTGCGCATCCGCGGGGCGAACCACTGCGGTCCGACGAGAGGTGCGAGGTCGTGCACCAGCACGACACCGCGCCCGGCGATGACAGGTGCGGTGTTGGCCAGCGACAGCACCACCCGGCCGCGGGTGGCCGCCGGGAGGACGAGCTGTTCCCAGACGTGGTCACCGGCAAGACCCGGCGGTGCGGCCAGGATCCGGTCGACCCGAGGGTCGGTGACACCGGTCGGGGCGAGCACCTCGGCCGCGAGACCCTGGCTGCGAGCTGCATCGAGCAGCGAGCGGGCGACCCGATGCAGCCCGGTCGGCGTACCGCGCAGGAAGCGCCCGTTGACCGCGATGGTCACGGCTGGAATCTGCCCGCGGCCAGTGGCAGCCGGCGCGAACGCAGGGCGCCGACGGTCGAACCCACCGCCCGCAGCACACAGGCAGCGGCACCGAACTGGTAACCGGCGCGCAGGTGGCGCGCCGACATGCGCAGACCCTCGTCCCAGACTTCTGCGCGCAGTCGGCCCGAGCCGGCGCCCAGCCGCCACGACTTGGCGGCAACGGCGCCGGCGCCGACGCCGTAGCGATACATGATGCGCAGCGCCGGCAGCCGATCGCGCCATTGGTGGTGGGCGACGATCGACTCGGGCCGGAAGACTCCCGCCCACCCGGCCCGCTGCAGCCGGAGGACGAGGTCGGTGTCCTCCGCAGCCGGGAAGCGAGCCCCGGCGCCGAGCTCGTCGTCGAAGCCGTCGACGTCGGCGAGCGCCGCGCGACGGCAGGACATGTTGGCTCCGTGCCCCAGCCCGTCGGCCCGCTCGTGCGGCTCGACCCGCCGCGCCACGGTCGAGTCCGCGAGCGACAGCGGCTCGCCCGCACCTTCCCCGCCGACGACCTGGCCGAAGGCATAACCGACCGTGTCGTCGGCGAAGGCGGCCTCGACCTGTGCGGTCCAGTCCGCGTTCGGCGCACAGTCGTCGTCGGTGAACGCGACCAGTGGACGGCTCGCGGCGCGCCATCCGACGTTGCGGGCACGACCGAGACCGGGCGCGGCCGCTCGCAGCACCCGCGCGCCAGACTGTGCCGCGACGACCGCGACCTCGGTGTCCGTCGATGCCGAATCGACGACGACGAGCTCGTCCTGCGGGCGCAGGGAGGCAGTGACGGCGGCGAGTGCGGCGCGGAGGAACGCAGCCCGGTCGCGGGAGCAGACGACGACCGTGACGCCGGTCGAGGCCGTAGGGTGGCGCGCGTGCGGGCCGTGGTCGTCAGCGCGTGGGAACCCTGGCGGTTGTCCGACGGTGCCGTCTGGATCCTCCACCATCACCTCCGCTGGCTCGCCGGCCGACACGAGATCACCGTGCTGGCGGCGGGCGCCCCAGCGGCCGAGGCAGCGGTGCCGCAAGGCGTGCGGACGCTACCAGACGACATCCCGCTGCGGTGGTTCGGTGCAGCCCGGCCGCCGGCGGCTGACTACGCCTGGCGGCACATCGCCGGCTGGCGGCACGGCGAGCCCGCGCACGTGCCCTACGTCGAACGGCCGGCACTCCTCGCGGCGCTGCGCGCCGAGATCGCGGCAAGTCGTCCCGACGTCGTGCACGCGTTCGGGTGGGGCACCGCCGGGTTGTGGCGCTACACCGAAGGGGTGCCGGTCGTGCACGTTGCGGTCGACGCCTGGCACCGCAACGCCGGCAACCGGTTGGTGCCCGGGTGGCGCCGGCTGAGCGACGTGGGTCAGCGTCGCCTCGTGCGTGCACACGAGCGGCGGCACTATCCGCGGGATGCTGCGGTCGTCGTCGTTGCCGACCGGGATGCTGACGCGCTGCGCGCGCTCGCCCCCACCGCGCGGCTCGAGGTGGTGCCCAACGGGGTCGACGCCGGCGGCGAACCGGCTGTCTTGCCAACCGCACCGGTGCTCGGCTTCCACGGGTCGTTCGACGCCCGGCACAACATCGACGCCGC
>JAVEEH010000319.1 GCA_030840545.1 Frankiaceae bacterium
ACTCACCGGCGCTGTGGTCGACCGTCTCGTGGCCGCGCATGAATGGGGCCACGACGTTGTAAGCCTTCGCGCTGTCCGTGTGGAGCATCGTGCGCTGGGTGTCGACCTCATCCATGATCGCTGGCAGCAGGGTCGCGCCGGTCACGTCGGCGACGACACGGGAACGGACCTCGCGGGTCTCGGAGTGGACGAGGGCGAACACCGGCGTCTTGTCGGTCTTGCGACCGGCTGGGCGACGGGCGACCTCGCGGGCGTCGTTCTTGTGCCGGTTCTTCGGCTCGCCACCGATCCACGTCTCGTCAGCCTGGATCTGCCCTGACAGCAGACCGGACAGTGGGTCGCGCTTCATCGCCTCACGGATCCGGTGGAGCATGAACCACGCCGTCTTGGCAGTCAGGTCGTACTTCCGTTCGATCTCCCGCGCCGACACGCCGTTCTTGCTGGCCACCATCTCCAGGACGACGAGGCACCACGTCCGGACGCTGATCTTCGAGCCGTGGAAGATCGTGCCGGTCAGGACGGAGAACTGCTTGCGGCAGGTGCCGCACTTCCAGACCCGGCGCTCGGACACGGAGCCGGTGCGGGTCTTGCGCGTCGAGCCGTTCGCCGGCTTCAGGAAGTAGTGGCCACCGATCACCCCACAGTGGGGGCAGGGCGCGTCGGCCTTCGGGTCGCTGCCCCAGCGGAGTTCTTCGAGGAGCTGGTAGGCGTCGCCTTCGGACTGAAGGCGATTCATCAACGCTGGTACCGAAAACTGCTGCTTGGCCATGCCCCCATTGTGGACCCTGACCTATGGGTTTGTCAAGTAACACAGCGCCGAATTACATCCATTGATGAGCGGACTTGTGCTGGTTACCCTGCGGGCGTTCGGCTTCCCCGCCGTGCTTCACGATCCCGAAGGCACACCTGTGGACTCGATTGCCGTCGTCGAGGAAGAGGTACGCGAGCTCGTCCGTCGGCGCGGTCTCGACCCGCGCGCGGATGCCGCCGAGATCAGGCTCCTGGTCGACGAGGTCGTCGCCGACTATGACGAGCGGACCCTGACCAGCTCGTTGCCGCCGCTGACCGACGCCAGCCGCACGGCTCGACGGGTGTACGACGCGGTTGCCGGGTTCGGCCCGCTGCAGTCGTATCTCGACGACCCCAGTGTCGAGGAGATCTGGATCAATGACCCGGGCAGAGTCTTCGTCGCCCGTCGCGGCCACAGCGAGCTGACGACCACGATCCTGTCCGCGGGTGCCGTGCGCGACCTCGTGGAGCGAATGCTGAAGTCCTCAGGCCGTCGGGTCGACCTGTCGACGCCGTTCGTCGATGCCACGCTGCCGGACGGCTCGCGTCTGCACGTCGTCATTCCCGACATCACTCGGCAATTTTGGGCCGTGAACATCCGCAAGTTCGTTTTGACGGCGCACTCACTGGATGAGCTGGTGTCGCTCGGGACGCTGACAGACCAAGCGGCGCGCTTCCTCGAGGCGGCCGTCGCAGCCGGGCTGAACGTCATCGTCGCCGGAGGCACGCAGGCAGGCAAGACGACGATGCTCAACTGCCTCGCTGCCGCGATCCCCGCGCGCGAACGTGTCATCACGTGCGAAGAGGTCTTCGAGCTTCGGGTGCCACTTCCGGATGTCGTGTCGATGCAGACGCGGCAGTCGAATCTCGAGGGCGCCGGCGAGATCCGGCTGCGCCGCTTGGTGAAGGAAGCACTCCGGATGCGACCGGAGCGCATCCTGGTCGGGGAGGTCCGGCAGGAGGAATGTCTTGACCTGCTCATCGCACTGAACTCGGGCCTGCCCGGCATGTGCACGTTGCACGCCAACTCCGCGCGTGAAGCCATCACGAAGCTGTGCACGCTTCCGCTGTTGGCGGGCGAGAACGTCAGCCACAGCTTCGTCGTACCGACAGTCGCGGCCAGCGTCGACATCGTGCTGCACATAGTGCGCGACGCGCAGGGACAACGACGAGTTCGCGAGATCGCTGCAGTGCCAGGTCGTGTCGAGGGCGACACCATCGAGATGGCCGAGCTGTTCTCGACCCGTCGCGACATGTTGACGCGGGCCGAGGGTTGGCCACCTCACACCGAGCGGTTCGAACGCGCCGGCTACGACCTGGCGGACCTGTTGCGCCCGCGCTCCGCTGCGGTGTCACGCTCCGACGTGGCCATCGCCTGATGGGTGCGATCATCGGGCTGCTGTTCGGCCTCGGCGTCCTGCTGGTCTGGCGCAGCGGTTCGCGAAACCCCAGTCGGCACCGCACCGATGAGCGGCGTGGACAGCTGCGCACGGCTGAGCTGCTGGCGCAGGCGGGCTACTCCGCCATTCGACCGCAACAGCTTTACCTGCTCTGTGGCCTTTTCGGAATGGTGGCGGCCGCAGTCGTCGCGGCGGTCAGCCACTCGACCAGCATCGCGCTCGCCTTCGCCTGCTTTGCCGGCTACAGCCCGTACGCCCTCGTCAAGCTGCGGCGTCGGCAGCGCACGACCGAGTTGCGCGAGCTGTGGCCCGACGTGGTCGACAACCTGGCCTCAGCCGTCCGCGCCGGCATGTCGCTGCCCGACGCCGTCGCGCAGATCGGCGTGCGCGGACCCGACCAGCTCCGCGCGACCTTCCGCCGGTTCGGCGAGGACTACCGCGCGACCGGCCGATTCGGCGAATGCCTCGATCGGCTCAAGGCGACGCTCGCGGATCCGGTGGCGGACCGCATCATCGAGTCATTGCGCGTCGCACGTGAGGTTGGCGGGACCGACCTCGGCCGAGTGCTGCGAACGCTCTCGCAGTTTCTCCGCGAGGACGCGCGGACCCGGGCCGAGCTCGAGACCCGCCAAGGCTGGACCGTCAACGCGGCGCGCCTCGCCCTGGCAGCACCGTGGATCGTGCTGGGTCTGCTCGCACTGCGCCCGCAAACTGTCGTGGCCTACGACACCGCAACAGGAGTGCTCGTCCTCGGCATCGGTGGGGCAACGTCACTGGTCGCCTACCGCATCATGTTGCGCGTCGCCCGGCTCCCTCAGGAAGAGCGGGTGCTGCGGTGACGCCGGCAATCGTGGGTGCGAGCCTGGGACTTCTCGCCGCAGGCGGCATCGTCCTCGCGATCAGTGGCAGCCCGCCGATGCGCCGACTGCGGTTGGGCGATCGTCTGGCGCCCTATCTTCGGGATGCTCCGAGGGCATCTCGGCTGCTCGACAACGCGCGGGCGGTCACGCCGTTCCCCACCGTCGAGCGGTTGCTCGGTCCGCTGCTTCGGGACGTTGCCGGCTTCGTCGACCGCGCCATCGGTGGTTCCAACTCGGTACGCCGGCGGCTCGATCAGGCGGGTCGAGAGATGACGCTGGAACAGTTCCGCGTCGAGCAGGTCGTGTGGGGCGCGACCGGCCTCCTCCTGGGCTTGCTGCTCGCCGTAGTGAGCGCGCTCCGCGGGTCGCATGGTCGGCCCGCTCTGTTCCTGGTGCTGGCCCTGCTGCTGACCCTCAGCGGTGTGCTGCTGCGCGATCGGGCTCTGTCCCGCGAGGTGGCCCGACGCGAGATGCGGATGCTCGCGGAGTTCCCCACCGTCGCCGAGCTGCTCGCCCTCGCCGTCGCCGCCGGCGAAGGTGCCGTCGGAGCTCTCGAGCGGGTCACCCGGTTGTCCGGCGGTGAGCTGTCCCGAGAGCTGGGCCGCGCGCTGGCCGATGCCCATGCCGGTGCGTCCCTGGTGACGGCGCTGGAAAGCATGGCGGCGCGCACCTCATTGCAACCGCTGGCACGGTTCGTCGACGGCATGGCCATCGCCGTCGAGCGCGGCACTCCGCTGGCGGAGGTGTTGCGGGCGCAGGCGGTCGACGTGCGAGAACAACGCCGACGGTCACTGTTGGAAGCGGGCGGACGGCGCGAGATCGCGATGCTCGTGCCAGTCGTCTTCTTCGTCCTGCCCGTCACCGTTGTCTTCGCCCTGTTCCCCGGCTTCTACAACCTCTCGTTGTCCGTCCCCTGACTGCGGAAAGGACCGCCATGCTGACAACCCTGTTCGCAGTCTTAGGCCGGGCCATTCACCGGCTGGCTGTCGAACGCCGCTCGCAACGCGGCGACGTGCCCGGCTGGGTGCTCATCACATTGATGACAGCCGGCATCGTCACTGCGCTGTGGATCGTCGCCGAGCCGAAGCTGTCCAGCCTGTTGAGCAACGCGCTCAACATCTCGGGAGACCCGAACGGCAAGTGATGGCCGGCCGACGTGACCGGGGCTCCGCCGCTGTCGACTTCGTGCTTGTCGGCACGCTCGTGACGTTGCTGTTCCTGGCGATCCTCCAAGTTGCGATCGACTACCACGTGCGCAACGTTCTGGCCGCGTGCGCAGCCGAGGGTGCGCGCTACGCCGCCAATGCCGACGTCGCAGATCCGCAGGCCGGTGCGGACAAGGCCAACGAGCTCATCCAGCGTTCGCTCGGCGGTGCCTTTGCGCATGCGACCGCACCGGCGCCCCAGGACGAGGTAGCCGGCGCTCCGGTCGTGACGGTGACCGTGACGGCGCGGCTTCCGCTGCTCGCTTGGTTCCTCCCGGTCGGTCCCACTGTCCGCGCCACCGGTCATGCGCTGATGGAGCCGCGATGAGGCTGCGTCGGAGCGTCGACGAGGGCTCCGCGCTTGTCGAGTTCACCTGGCTGGCGATCCTGCTCATGGTCCCGCTCGTGTATGTCGTCCTCGCCGCGGCTTCGGTGCAGCGCACCGCCTTCGCGGAGACGACTGCGGCGCGGGAGGCCGCGCGGGCCTACGCGACCGCGGGGTCGGACGCGGAGGGCGAACGTCGGGCGGAACTGGCCGCGGCTCTCGCCATGCACGACCAGGGCGTGGCATGGACTCCCTCCGGCCGAGTCATCGACTGCGGCGACTGCACCTACCTGCCCGGTTCGAGCTTCACGGTCGACCTGACCAGGGTCGTCGCGCTGCCCTTCGTGCCGAGGTGGATGTGCGGGGCACGCTGTGTTGCCGGCATCACCGTCAGATCCCACCACCACGAAGCCCTGTCCTGCTTCGCCGGCACTGGGCCGATCGCCACCGGCGCCTTGTGTTGACCCGGCTGCACGACTCCGGCCGTGACCGTGGACAGCTGGCGCTGCTCGTCATCGGCTACGTCGCCATCACCGGTCTGCTGATCGTTGTGGGCATCGACGTCTCGAAGGTCTTCCTGGCTCGTCGGGCGCTGTCCTCCGCGGCTGACGCCGCAGCGCTTGCGGCCGCGCAGGCCGTCGACCGGGCGGCGATCTACTCCGGCGACGCCGGCGGTTGCGGCGCGCTGCTGCCGCTTGACGTCGACCGCGCAGCGCAGCTCGCCGGCCAGAGCGTCGCCGACGACCTGGACAGCCTCCGGCAGACCTTCGGCACCGTCGACCCGCCCGAGACGCTTGTCGCCGGTGGCACCGTCACCGTGCACCTCTCCGGTGACATCGCCGTGCCGTTCGGCGGCGTGCTGGCGCTGTTGGTGCCGGGGCACGGCGACGGTCGGGTGCATGTCGGCGTCAGCGCGTCCGCCCAGTCACCGTTGAGCGCACCCGGCGGCTGCTGACCTGCGCATTAGTCTGGAGTGCATGGCCGACGACCTTCGCGAACAGCTCGCCGCGCTGTCCGCGACGCTCGGCTCGATCGAGACGGTGCTCGACCTCGAGACCATGCGCAAGGATCTCGCGCAGCTCGAGGAGGAGGCAGCCGACCCCGAGCTCTGGAACGACCAGCCCCGCGCGCAGAAGGTCACCAGCCGCATGTCTCATCTGCGCAGCGACCTGGCGCGTATCGAGGCGTTGCGCAGCCGGGTCGAGGACGCGCAGGCGGCGGTCGAGCTCGACGACCCTGCACTGACTGAAGAGGCCGTCGCCGACCTCCCGGCTCTCCGCGCGGACATCGAGGCCCTCGAGGTGCGCACCCTGCTCTCCGGGGAGTACGACGTCCGCGAGGCGCTCGTCACCATCAACTCCGGCACCGGCGGCACCGACGCGGCCGACTGGGCAGAGATGCTGATGCGGATGTATCTGCGCTGGGCCGAGCGTCACAACTACCCGACCGAGGTGTTCGACACCTCCTACGCCGAAGAGGCCGGCATCAAGTCGGCCACCTTCGTCGTCCACACTCCCTACGCCTACGGCACCCTCGCCGGCGAGCACGGCGTCCACCGGCTGGTGCGCATCTCGCCCTTCGACAACCAGTCCCGGCGACAGACCTCGTTCGCCGGCGTCGACATCACTCCGGTCGTCGAGGCCACCGACCACATCGAGATCCCCGAAGACGAGATCCGCGTCGACGTCTACCGGTCGAGTGGACCCGGCGGCCAGGGCGTCAACACGACAGACTCGGCCGTGCGCATCACCCACCTGCCGACCGGCATCGTCGTCACCTGCCAGAACGAGCGCAGCCAGATCCAGAACCGGGCCCGCGCCATGGAGGTGCTGCAGGCCAAGCTGCTCGAAGTACGCCGCCAGCAGGACGCCGACGAGATGGGTCGGCTCAAGGGGTCACGCAACACCGTGGGATTCGGCAGCGACGACATCATCCGTCAC
>JAVEEH010000327.1 GCA_030840545.1 Frankiaceae bacterium
GTCGCGGTCAGGCGGTCAGTGTTGGGATGCGCGCAGCCGCAGTCGCACGGAGCGGTCGACGAGGACGGGCACGAACTGCGTGACGCGCGCTCCCCGCAGCGGTGTGTAAGCGTCGGTCACGAGCCCCCGCACGACTCCGGCCGGCACCCGGCCGGCGTACTCGTCCGCCAACCGGTCCGCCACCTGCGCAACCTGGTCTTCAACGTGGGCGAACGAGTCGGTCATGGCCCCTCCGCATGATGTCCGGACGCCGGGGAACGAGCGGAGTCCACTGTGCCACCGGTGGGCACCCGGGACGCAAGGGGCGCGGGCCGGCCGAGGTCGACCGCACGCTCGCGCGCGCCAGTTATTCGCCGCACGTTTACCTTTCGTTCAGCCGACGAGAAGGTGAGCCACCTCGTACACCGCGGCGGCGACCAAACCGGCCATCGGCAGCGTCAGCACCCAAGCAGCCAGGATGTTGCCCGCAACACCCCAGCGGACCGCGGAGAACTTGCGCGTCGCACCCGCCCCCATCACCGATGACGTGATCACGTGGGTGGTGGAGATCGGCGCGGCATAGACGTAGGCGGTCGTCATGAGCACGCCCGACGCGATTGTCTGGGCGGCAAACCCAGACGCGTTGTCCAACTTGAACACGCGACGCCCGAGGGTGCGCATGATGCGCCAGCCACCGCTGTAGGTGCCGAGGGCGATCGCGAGTGCGCAGGCAAGCTTCACCCAGAGCGGCACGACGAAGGAGCCCAGATGGTGGGTGACCACCAGCGCCAGGGTGATGACCCCCATCGTCTTCTGTGCGTCCTGTAGGCCGTGTCCGTAGGACATGGCGGCCGCCGAGACCCACTGGCCGTATTTGAAGCCCTGGTTGACCCGGCGCGGATTGCCCTTCCGGAAGGCCCACAAGAGCAGCAGCATGAACAGCAACGCACCGGTGAAGCCGACGAGCGGCGAGAGCACCATCGGGATGATGACCTTCTGCAACACGCCGTGCCACTGCACCGATCCGTGTGAGGCGAGTGCAGCGCCCACGAGCCCGCCGATGAGTGCGTGCGACGACGACGACGGCAACCCGAAATACCAGGTGATCAGGTTCCACGTGATGGCCCCGACCACGGCGGCGAAGACCAGCACCAGACCTTCGTGGCTTGTCACCTTGCTGACGTCGATGATGCCTTTACCCACCGTGCTCGCGATCTTGGTGGACACGAGGGAACCGACGAGGTTGAACGTCGCGGCGAGGATCAGCGCTGCTCGCGGAGTCAGCGCTCGGGTCGACACCGACGTCGCGATCGCATTCGCGGCGTCATGGAATCCGTTGGTGTAGTCGAACCCCAGCGCGACGATGATGAGGACGACCAGTCCGGCGGTCTGCACGAGAGCTCTATGACTCCTTGACCGCGATGGTCTCGACGGTGTCGGCAACGTTCTCGAAGGCGTCGGCAGCACTCTCCAGCTGTTCCGCCACCTCCTTGAGCTTCATGACCATGAGCGCATCCGTCTCGCCGTTGAAGAGTCGCGCGACGAAACGGCGGTGCAGCTTGTCGGCCTCGTTCTCGATGCGGTTGACCTCGATCCAGTAGTCGCTGAGGTTCTTCAGCGATTTCAGTCTCGGCATGGCCGCGGCGGTCATCTCGGCGGCCCGGACGAGGAGATCGGCGAGCTGTTGCATCTCCTGCGGCAGCGTGTCGAGGTCGTAGAGCACGATGAGGTCACCGGCCGCCTCGAAGTAGTCCATGACGTCGTCGAGACGGCTCGCGAGCCGGTAGATGTCCTCGCGGTCGATCGGCGTCACGAACGTGGAGTTGACCTCGCGCAGGATGGCGTGGGTGCGGTCGTCACCGCGGTGCTCCTCGTCCCGGAGCTGCTTGTTGAGCGCCTCCCGGTCCTGCCGCGGTCCGGTGACGAGAGCGTGCAACGTGTGCGCGCCGTCGAGGATGTTGTTGGCCGACGCCGTGAACATCTCGTAGAAGACATTGGCCTGAGGCGTGAGGCGCAGCCGCATCGATCGAGCCCCTGTTCATCTGGCGTTCACCTGGTCGGACGGCGCCATGCTAGGGGAGGCATCCGATCCGACCCGGAGCAGATGGGCACCCAGCAGAGCCAGTGCCCATCCGAGCAGCAGCCCGGCGACAACGTCGGTGACGAAATGGACCCCCAGCACCACCCGGGTGGCGGCGACGAGAACGGGGACGACCACGGCGAGTCCGATCCGGGCGCTGCGCCTCAGCCGTGAGGCGAGAACCGCAACAGCCATCCAGAGCGCGGCCGAACCGAGCGCATGACCGGACGGGAACGACTGGCCGGCCGCGTGCGCGAGCGGGTGGTCCAGCGCCGGGCGGCGCCGGTCGACGAGCAGCTTCAACCCGCCGCCGACCACGACCGCCGCGATGCGCACCGCAGCCACATAGCCGGCCGGCGTGCGGCGACCCCGCCACCAGAGCCAGGCCGCGAGCGCGACTGTCAGCACCGTGACCACGACCGGGTCGCCCAGGTGCGTCACGAGCCGAGCGACGTCGAACAGCCAACGGTGACCCAGCACATAGCGATGCACCGAGAGCTCGATCCGCTGGTCCGGTCGCAACAGCGGCTTCCAACGGAGACCGACGAGCGCCGCGAGGACGGCGGTCAGGGTCACGGCAGCGACTGCCGCGGCCACGACCTTCCCGGGGAGTCCCGT
>JAVEEH010000331.1 GCA_030840545.1 Frankiaceae bacterium
CTCGCCGCCCTGCTCCGCGAGCAGGGCATGGCATGAGCGCGCGACTCGACGTCGACCGGCTGCTGGACCAGTCCTCGATCATCGTCTGCTGCGGAGCGGGCGGGGTGGGCAAGACCACGACGTCGGCGGCCCTTGCGCTGCGGGCCGCAGAACGCGGTCGCACGGAGTGTGTTCTGACGATCGACCCGGCCCGACCCCTCGCCCAGGCCATGGGCCAGACCGAGCTCGACAACACCCCGCGCACGGTCGCTGACGTCGACCCGGCAGCGGGCGGCTCACTCGACGCGATGATGCTCGACATGAAGCGGACGTTCGACGAGATCGTCCTGGCGCATGCCGATCCGCAACGGGCCGAGCAGATCCTCGCCAACCCGTTCTACGTGTCGCTGTCGTCGAGCTTTGCCGGCACCCAGGAATACATGGCCATGGAGAAGCTGGGCCAGTTGCGCGAGCTCGGCACCTGGGATCTCATCGTCGTCGACACCCCGCCCAGCCGATCGGCGCTCGACTTCCTCGATGCACCGCAACGGCTCGGCCGGTTCCTCGACGGCCGAATGATCCGGATGCTGCTCGCGCCGGCCAAGGCGGGCGGGCGCGGCGTCATGAAGGTGTTCAGCGTCGGCATCAACGTCTTCACCAGCGTCCTGACGCGTGTGCTCGGCGCGCAGGCGTTGAAGGACCTCAGCCTGTTCGTCGCCTCGCTCGAGACGATGTTCGGCGGCTTCCGGGAGCGCGCCGACCACACCTACCGGCTGTTGAAGGAGGACGGCACTGCGTTCGTGGTCATCGCTGTGCCGGAACGCGACGCGTTGCGTGAGGCGGCCTACTTCGTCGACCGGCTGGCCTCGGAGCGGATGCCGCTCGCCGGGCTGGTGCTCAACCGGGTGCACACCTCCGCCGCGAGCGGGCTGTCCGTGGAGCGGTCGCTCGCCGCCGCCGAGTCGCTCGACAAATCGGGCGACTCACCGCTGACGGCAGCGGTCCTGCGCATCCACGCGGAGCGACTGGCGACGGCCGCCCGCGACCGTCGGATGGCCGAACGGTTCACTGCATCCCATCCGGACGTGCCCGTCGTCCAGGTCGCGGCCCAGGCGAGCGACGTGCACGACCTGGCCGGCCTGCGCCGGATCGGCGGCGAGCTGGCCAACGGCCCGGAGGCGACCGCACCCGTGCGCCCGGCCGGCAAACGCCGCGCCGGCTGAGGTCAGCTGGCGACAGTGACCCGCTTGTGCAGCGGGTCCGCCGTGGTCTCGAAGTCCGTCATCGCCGTCTCGAGCAGCCGGCGCCAGGAGGTGACGTTGGGCCGGCGGCGCAACAGCGCCCGCCGCTCGCGCTCGGTCATCCCGCCCCAGACGCCGAACTCGACGCGGTTGTCGAGGCTGTCGGCGAGGCATTCGGTCCGCACCGGACAGCCCAGGCAAACGCTCTTCGCGCGGTTCTGCGCGGCACCCTGCACGAAGAGCGTGTCCGGTGCGTCGTTGCGGCAAGCGGCGCGAGTAGTCCAGTCCTGGGTCCAGGGCATGGCTGGCGTCCTTCGTCTCGGTGGCGCGGGCGACCTCAGTGCTTCGCCTCAGTGAACGTACGAACCGGACGCAAGGGACGACAGTCCCCGTTCGTCTCATTCTTCGATAGTCCTTTCGGGGGATGGGCAATGACCGAACAGCGTGCGTGGGGCCCCTGCGAGGCAGTCCGGCGGACAATTCCGGCCGCCGTAGGGTGGTCGGGTGCGCAGCAGCCGGCGGTCAGCGAGCAGCCGCTCCGGCGGAAGTGCGACCGCGCAACGGCTCGGGATCCTCGCCGTCATCAGCGTCGTGGCCGGCGTGCTGCTGGCCGGCATGCTCCTGCCGATCGTCGGTGGCGTCGGCCTGCTGGCCCGCACCGGAGCCAACGACTTCGAGAGCCTGCCGTCCGAGCTGGAGATCTCCGCGTTGCCCCAGGTGTCGCGGATCCTCGCCGCCGACGGGTCGACGCTCGCGACGTTCTACTTCCAGAACCGCATCCAGGTCCCGCTCGCTCAGGTCCCGGCGATCATGCAGAAGGCGATCATCGCGGTCGAGGACGTGCGGTTCTACGAGCACCACGGCGTCGACTGGCAAGGGGTGTTCCGGGCCCTGCTTCACAACGGCTCGACGGGCTCGGTCCAGCAGGGTGGTTCCACCCTGACCCAGCAGTACGTCAAGAACGTCCTGATCGAGACGGCCGCGACCAACGGCGACGCCAAGGGCGTCGCCGCCGCACACGCGGGCACCCTCGCGCGCAAGGCGAAGGAGGCGCGCTACGCGCTCGCGCTGGAGCAGAAGTACACCAAGCAGCAGATCCTCGAGGGATACCTCAACATCGCCTACTTCGGCGACGGCGCCTACGGCGTCGGCACGGCGGCCGAGCACTACTTCGGCAAGCCGGTCCGCCGGCTCACGTTGGCCCAGGCCGCGTTGCTGGCCGGGCTGGTCCAGTCGCCCGAGGTCTATGACCCGGTGCTGCACCCTGAGGCCGCCCGGCAGCGGCGGTCGACGGTGCTGAGCCAGATGCTGAAGTACCACTTCATCGACCAGACGCAGTTCGACGTCGCGGTCGCGAAGCCGATCACCTTGCACGTGCATCTGCAGGGCAACGGCTGCGAGGCGAGCTCGGCGCCGTACTTCTGCGACTACGTGCAGCACGTCATCGAGAACTCACCCACGTTCGGCAAGACGTTGGCGGACCGCAAGAAGTTGCTGCTGCGCGGTGGGCTCACGATCCAGACAACGCTCGAGCCGAAGGTCCAGCACGCCGCCGACCACGCCGTCCGCAACTATGTGCACCCGCGTGACTCGTCCGGCATCGCAGCGGCCGAGGCCGTTGTCCAACCCGGCACCGGCAAGGTGCTCGCGATCTCGGTCAACCGCCCCTACGGGCAAAACGCGAAGCGCGGCCAGAACACGATCGACTATGCGGTGGACCGTGCCTACGGCGGTGGCACGGCGGGCTTCCCGGCCGGGTCGACGTTCAAGCTGTTCGTCCTCGCGGCCGCGTTGAAGCAGGGACTCCCGCTGTCGACGACGATCTTCGCGCCGTCGTCGATAACCGTGACCGGCTTCAGCGACTGCCAGGGCAACTCGGCAGGCAGCTTCCCGGTGCACAACGCGGGTGACAGCGAGAGCGGCCGGTTCAACCTGATCACCGGCACCTGGTTCTCGGTCAACACGTTCTTCGCCCAGCTCGAGCAGCGCACCGGCCTTTGCGCACCGGTCAAGATCGCCGAGTCGATGGGCGTCCGCCAGGAGAACGGCTCGGCACCCGACCAGTACCCGTCGTTCACGCTGGGGGCGGCCCTGCACGGCTACAGCGCCCTCGACATCGCCGGCGCCTACGCGACGATCGCCGCCCACGGCGTGCACTGTGACCCGATCGCCATCACCAAGGTCACCGATCAGTCCGGCAAGGACGTCCGGATCCCGCACCAGTCCTGCGGACAGGTCCTCGACCCGGGGCTCGCCGACACGATCACGAACATCCTGCACGGCGTGCTGACCCAGCCCGGAGCGACCGCGGCCAACGTGGGCGAGCCCGGCCGGCCAGCCGCGGCGAAGACCGGTACGGCGGACAACAGCGTCGCGTCCAACTTCGCCGGCTTCGTGCCGCAGATGGCCGCCGCCGTGTGGGTCGGCGACCCCGCGGCATCGGCCACCCGTTCACTCAACTTCCTGACGATCGGCGGCCGCACCTACGGGTCGGTGTTCGGCGCGACGATCGCCGGACCGATCTGGCGCGACACCTTGACCGCGGCGCTGCAAGGCGAGCCGGTGATCCCGCTGCCACCGCCTGACTCCAAGTTCGTCAACGGCATCACCAAGGCGGTGCCCGACGTCACCGGGCTCAGCGTCGCCGACGCAACCACGGTCCTGAAGGCGGCCGGCTTCAGTGTCACGGTCGCGAGCAAGCCGATCGACTCGGAATTCCCGAAGGGCACCGTCGCCAAGACCAGCCCCAGCGGTCAGGCGCCGATCGCGAGCACGATCACCCTGCTGCTGAGCAACGGCCATCCGCCGAAGACGAAGCCTGGTGGGCCCCCCTCGCCCGGCTCGCCCTCACCGAGCGGCTCGCCGTCGCCGAGCGGGTCACCGTCATCGAGCCCGAGCTGCACGCCCCACGGCCACAAGCCGCCGCACTGCTGAGGCTCAGCCGCCGAGCTGGCGGCGGACCTCCGCGGCCACCCGGCCGCCGTCGGCCCGCCCCGCCACCTGCGGCTGCACGACCTTCATGACCTGCCCCATCGCCTGCGGTCCCGCAGCGCCGGACTCGGCGATGGCCGCGCGCACCAGCTCGCCGACCTCGTCATCGGTCAGCTGCGCGGGCAGGTAGCCGGCCAGCACCACTCCCTCGGCCCGCTCCCGGTCCGCGAGCTCGACGCGGCCCGCCCCGTCGAACGCCTCCGCCGCCTCGCGTCGCTTCTTGGCCTCGCGCCCGAGCACGGCGACCACCTCGTCGTCGGTCAGCGTCCGGGCCTGCTTGCCGGCGACCTCCTCGGTCGTCACGGCGGTCAGTGCCATCCGGATCGTGGCAGCGCGCAGCTCGTCCCGCGCCTTCATCGCTGCGGTCAGGTCAGCCTGCAGCTGTTCCTTCAAGGCCATGGCGCCACCTTAGAGTTGACGGGTGCGCGCCGGGTTGATCGTTCCCGCGGCCGTCGGTCTCGCGGGCGCCGGTGCGGCCGGATATGGCTGGGGCATCGAGCGCAAGTCGTTCCGGTTGCGGCACGTCGACGTGCCGATCCTGCCGCCCGGCGCCGACCCGCTGACCGTGCTGCACGTCTCGGACCTCCACGCGACCCCCGGGCAGCCGTGGAAGGTCGAGTGGGTTCGCTCACTCGCCGCACTCGAGCCGGACCTCGTCATCGACACCGGGGACAACCTTGCCTCCCACCAGGGCGTGCCGGTGGCCCTCGACGCGCTGGAACCGTTGCTGGCCCGGCCCGGTGCCTTCGTGCCCGGCTCCAACGACTGGTTCGCGCCGAAGCCCAAGAACCTCGCGCGCTACCTGCTGCCGGACGACGGCCGGCGCGTGCACGGGGATCCGCTGCCGTGGGGTGAGCTGCGGACGGCGTTCACCGACGCAGGCTGGCTCGATCTCACCCATCGTCGTACGACGATCACCATCCGCGGGCTGCGCGTCGAGCTCGCGGGGGTCAGCGACGCCCACCACAAGGCCGACCACTACGACCGCATCGCCGGTCCGGTCACGACGGCCGACGTGGGCTTGGGGTTGTCCCACACCCCGGAGCCGAGAGTCATCGATGCGTTCGCCGCGGACGGCTTCGGGCTGGTGTTCGCCGGACACACCCACGGTGGTCAGCTGCGGGTGCCGTTCGTCGGCGCGCTGGTGACCAACTGCGGGCTGGACCGGCGCCGGGCCCGGGGCCTGTGGCCGTGGCCCGACGCGAGCCGGCAGCCGCCGCAGAGCTGGTTGCACGTGTCGGCCGGGCTCGGGACCTCGCCCTACGCACCGGTGCGGTTCGCCTGTCCGCCTGAGGCCACCTTGCTCAGGCTGGTGGCCGCCGGGTGAGCGGATCGGCCGCTAGACTCCCCGATCGCACCTAACACCGCATCCGGGATGTAGCGCAGCTTGGTAGCGCACCTCGTTCGGGACGAGGGGGTCGTGGGTTCGAATCCCGCCATCCCGACCGGAAATTCAGTGCCGCAGCGGCCGCGTCCGACCCCGGTCGGGTCGCGGCCGCTCGTCGGCGGACGACCAGATCCGCAGACGACCCGCCGCGGATGATCTTGGTGCTTGATCACACGTGTGGTGCAGTTGGCGCGTGCACGGCAGTCGGCTTCGGGTGGAATTCATCCGCTTCGGGCTGCTGGTCACGATGACGATCGCGCTGATCAGCGTCGCGACTCGCTTTCATCACGACGTCTCGTCCCCGCGCGCAGCGAGCGGGCCGAGCCCGAGCGCCGGCCCAAGCCGGTCCGACCCGTCGGCCTCCGCGAGCCCCTCCTCCCCGGGTCAGCAGGGCGGCGGGGGCGGTCCGGCCGACCCGGGATCCAGTGCGTCCGGTGCGTCCGGTGGGACCAGCGGAGGCGCCGGCA
>JAVEEH010000334.1 GCA_030840545.1 Frankiaceae bacterium
GCCTCGACCCGCACCCGCGGCAACGCTTCGGGATAGCGGGTCCGGACAAACGCGAGCAGCTGCTCGCGGACGTCGCACCGCAGGTCCCAGGCTGTCGGCGCGTTGGGCGCACTCATGACGATGCGGACCTCGACACCCTGGCTGGTGACCTCCGTCACCTGCACCCGCCACTCCCGCCGGTCCCACAGCTCGGACTCCTCGAGGATGCGTTGGGTCTCGGCCCGGACCTCTTCGACCGGAACCGCGAAGTCGAGGGTCATGAACACCGTGCCGATGACCCGCGCTTCGTCATGAGTCCAGTTCTGGAAGGCGTTGTCCACGAAGTAGGACGTCGGCACGATGAGCCGCCTCTCGTCCCACGTCTTCACCACGACATAGGTGAGCGTGATGTCGTCGATGCGGCCCCACTCACCCTCGACGACGACGACGTCATCCATCCGCAGCATGTCCGAGAACGCGATCTGCATGCCGGCGACGAGGTTGCCCAGCGTCGGTCGCGCGGCAACACCGGCGATCGCACCGACGATGCCCGCCGAGGCGAGCATGCCGGCGCCCAGAGCGCGGACGTTGTTGAAGGTCAGCAGGATCGCGCCGGCGGCGACAAGGACCGCGATGACCGCCACGACGCGGCGGATGACGAGCAGCTGGGTGCGGGCCCGGCGCGCCCGCCGGTTGTCCGGCGTGCCGAGGGCACGACCGAGCCGATGAAGTGCGACGTCGGTCATTGCATAGACGATCTGTACGACGAGCCAGGTGATCGTGCAGATCAGCGCGATCGCCAACGCGTGCTGGGCGTTGCTGCGCGCGCCGGCGTGCACCCGGCTGGGCATGGCGGCCTTGAGCACGACAACGGCCGTCAGCGCCCAGACGGGCCACGCGCAACGGCTCACGATCGCGCCGGCGAGACCCCATCGTTGGGCGCGGCTGGCACGGCGGGCCACCCGCCGCACGACTTCGAGCACCACGAGCGCGCCCACGAGCGGAATGAGCAGGACCAGCCAATCCGAATGCATGGACATCGTTCTGCCCGCTGTCGCGGAGGCCCAACGCCGGAGCTCGGAGTTATCGAGAATCCTCGCGCAGACCGACGACCAGCACGGCGATGTCATCGTCGCGGTCCTCGCCGACCATGACGGTGATGACGTGGTCGCAGACCTCGTTGGCGCTCGCACCCGGGCCGAGCGACTGCACCGCATCGCGCAGGATCGCGGTGCCGCGGTCGATCGGCCGATGCCGGCCTTCCACCAGTCCGTCGGTGTAACAGATGAGCAGCGAACCGGGACTCAGTGTGACGACGGCTTCGGGGCGATCAGTGTCGTCGAGCGGAACGCCGATGACGATGGACTGGCCGTCGTCGAGCAGCTTGCTGTCGCCACCCGGGCTGCACAGCAGGGGCGGGGGGTGTCCCGCACTGCTGTATCGGAACAGGCGTGAGCCGTCGGAGCCGGCCGGTTCGAGTCGGCCGTAGAAAACGGTCGCGAGCTGAGCCATCGCGAAGCCCTGCACGAGACGATCCAGCTTCTCGAGGACGACACCGGGCAGCGCCCCTTCGAACGCGTAGGACCGCAGCACACTGCGGAGCTGGCCCATCGCACCCGAGGCGCGCGGGTCATGTCCCATCGCGTCGCCGACCGCTATCCCGACGGCGCCGTCGGCCAACGGGAAGGCGTCGAACCAGTCGCCGCCGACCTGGGCGTGGTCGCTGCTCGGCAGATAGCGCGCGGCCACGTCCAGCCCCGGCAACGGCATCAGCTCGGGCAGCAGGCTGCGTTGCAATGCTTCGGCCAGGCTGTGCTCACGGCCGTAGAGCTGGGCGTTGTCGATCGCGAGGCCGGCACGTTTGCCGATCTCGACGAGAAGGTCGACGTCCTCGTCGGCGAACCGGCGACCGTCCGGCCCGAGCCCGAGCAGGCTGATCGCTCCCAGCACGTGGCCGCGCGCGGTGATCGGGGCTATCGCCGAGGAGTGGATGTCGAGGGCGAGCAGTTGCTTCAGCTGCTCGTCATCGACTGCTCGCTCGCGCAGGAAGTCGTTGTCGACATCGGCGATCAGCAGCGGAACTCCGGACCGAATGACCTGTGCAACGGCACCCGCTTCGTTGAGGCGCCGCGGCCGTCGGACCTCGGCTTCGCGCAACGACGCGATGGCTGCGTCGTCGATGGCGCGAACTGCGACGAGTCTCGTGCGGCCCTCGTCGACCACGTCGATGGTGCACATCTCGGCCAACCGCGGCACGAGCAGGCCGGCCAGCGCGTCGAGCACGTGGTCGAGGTCGAGGCTGCGGACGAGCGCCGTGGTGACCTCGGCCAGCAGGCCGAGGCGACGTAGGTTGCGCTCGGACGCCGCTCGGGCCACGTGCTCGTCGCCGTAGATCTGGGCGTTGTCCAAGGCGAGCGCGGCGGTGGAGGCGATCTGCTCGACGAGTGCTCGGTCGTCCTCAGTCCAGGCAGAGTCGCTGGTGCGGCCGAGCGACAAGGCGCCGAGCGCGCGCCCGCGGGAGATGAGCGGCACGGAGAAGCCGCTGCGCAGCTGCAGTGCGCGGAAACCCGCGAGGCTCTCGGGGCGATCCTTCGTGGTGGCGACGAGCACCGCGTCAGGCACCTCGGGAAGGAGCTGCGGCTGGCCGCTGGCGATGACAGCGCCGGCGCCGTACGGCTGGTCGACACCGACGGGGAACGACTCGATCAGCTCGCGGATGTATGGCTGCAGGGACGGGTCCGCATGACGAACACCGGCCAGCCGGATGCCTTCGGGTTCGACCAGATGGATGGCACAGCACTCGGCAAGCGCAGGCACGATGAGCGCCGCGAGGGCGTCGAGACGCGACTCGACGTCCAGCTCGGTGACCAGCTCGACAGCGCGTGCCTGCAGGCTGAGCCGCCTGGCGAGGGCGGCTCGCTGCGCCTCGGCTTCGCGTCGGTCGGTGACATCCATCACCACGCCGATCGAGCCGGCGATCCGGCCGTCGGTGACGCGGAGGTTGC
>JAVEEH010000342.1 GCA_030840545.1 Frankiaceae bacterium
GCCCGAGTGGGAGACACCCTCATCGCCGAGACGAACGCCGCGCTCACGCTGCGCGAGGCCGGGTACCCGCCCGTGCACTACATCCCCCTCGACGACATCGTGCCCGGCAGAGTGCGTCCCAGCGCGTCGCACAGCTACTGCCCCTACAAGGGCGACGCCTCCTACTACGACATCGTGCTGCCCGACGGGACGGAGCTCACCGCCGCCGTCTGGACGTACCTGTCTCCCTATCCCGCAGTTGATGCCATCGCCGGACGCGTGGCCTTCTACGCGGACCGCGTGCAGGTCGACGCCGCAACGTCCAACGCGGGGGTACCGGGCACAGGCCCACAGCACCGCTAGGCGAACAACGGGGCAGGGTGCGAAGCGTGCCGAGCCGACAGCCGTTCACTCTCACGTCAGTGTGGGAGGGGACCTCCGGCTACTGCGAGGATCGCCCCGACGGCGGCCGCTGCGATGAGGGTGATCACGACTCCTCGCCGGAACACGAGCAGCACGACGCCGGCACCGAGCAGCACGACAAGTTGCCAGGCCTCTGTGATCGCTCTGGCAAGTGGAACTGCCGAGCCGAGGATCGCACCGATGGCCGCCGGTCCGGCGCCGACGAGGAATGCCTGAGCGATCACGTTGGCGCGAAGCCGATCGAAGCGGGCGCCACCAACGAGGATGAACGCGAACGATGGAGCAAATGCGACCGCGGCCGCAAGCAGTCCGCCTCCGAGTCCTGCAGCCGCGTATCCCACCGCGGCAACGGTCTGGGTGACGGGTCCGGGAGTGGCTTGACCAAGTGCGACCGCGTTCAGGAACTGTGTGCCGGTCATCCAGTGGTAGTGATCGACCGCGTCTGATCGCATCAGCGGGATGATCACGAACCCGCCTCCATAGGCGAGGGCGCCGACCTTGAACGCCGTCCACGTGACGGCGAGCAGCCCACCCATGCCGGCGACCGCAGTTCCGGGGGCTGGTACCGCGAGCAGGCCGCTCATCTGGGCGTAGCGGTATCGGGTGCTGATCGTGACCTCGGTGATGCCGCACAGGAGCAGCACGAGCACGAGGTATGCGCCAATGGTTGCCGCGGCGATCGCGCCCACCGATGCGTAGAGAACCCATCGTGCTCGCGAGGTTGCGCTGGAGCGACGCCATGACGGTGAGATCAGGCCGACACCCGCGTGGACGGCGACGGCTGCAACTGCTGCACCAGCTCCCGCCCCCGCGCCGGCGATCCACCGCGGTGGCGCGGTCTGGAGGAAGAGCGATGCGAGGACGAGGACGAGGACGAGCCCAGGAAGAATGAAGGCGAGGCCACCGACGAGCGCGCCGAGTCGGCCGCGGATGCGTGCGGCGCAGTAGATCGCGAGTTGGGTGGATGCCGGGCCGGGGAGCAGGTTGCAGGCGACCACCGCGTCCTCGAAGTCGGTGCTCGTCAACCACTGGCGGCGGTCGACGCACAGGTCTCGCAGCATGACGATGTGGGTCGGTGGTCCACCGAACCCAAGGCAACCGATCCGCCCCCACTGAGTTGCCACAGTTCCCAGCGACGCCGTCCATGCCGGTTCGCCGTCGTCGATGCGGACCGTCACCGTTGTGGCGGATGGCCAGCAGGCTGGAAGAGCTCTACCGGGTTGCCTGAAGGGTCGTCGAGCACGATCTGCGCGCCACCCGGGCCGGTCACGATGTCGCTACGGAAACCCACACCGGCGTCGCGTAGCCTGGCGGTCTCCGCATGGATGTCGTCGACGATCAGATGTATCCGATTCCAGCCGCCCGCCCGCGGCGTTCGACCATCGGGCATCGGCCGTCCAGCGGAACTCGTGGGTCCGCTGAGCAGCAAGCGCAACTTGCCGCGCACGACATCAGCGAATGCCGGCGAGAAGTTCGTCAGCTCGGTGAAGCCGAGATGGGTTGTGTAGAACAGCAATGAGGCGTCGACGTCGTCGACGAGGTAGCGGACACTGACCAGATCATCTGCCATGGTGGGCGTTCTCCTTCGTTGATTTGTTGTCGATGAGCGACACCAAGAATCCAATGCGCGTGTCCAACTCGGTTGCGAGCGCGCGAAACCTGGGCAAGGTGTCGCGCACGGTTCCGGATGCTCGGCTGGGGTCTTCGGTGCTCCAATGCATGGGTTGTCCCTGTCCTGGGAACTCCGGGCACACCTCCCGGACGATGTCGCACAACGTGATGACGTAGTCGAAGTGGTGCCCGCTGAACTCGGTGATCGGCTTGGACCGCGAGCCCGAGATGTCGATGCCGCGTTCGGCCAGGACCTTGATCGCGTTGGGATGGACCGGCTTGGGATGGCTGCCTGCGCTCGCCACCTCGACCCTGTCGCTGGCCCGCTCGCGGAGAATCGCCTCCGCGATCTGTGAGCGGGCCCCGTTGCCCGTGCAGACGAACAACACGCTTGGCCGACGCCGAGCCCTTCCGACACGACGGGCCGGGATGGGCGCGCCGCTCGAGGGAAGGCCGGGATGGAGCGCCGCGCCCGTCCCCGCGAGCAACTCGGCGCACTTGTCGAGGT
>JAVEEH010000015.1 GCA_030840545.1 Frankiaceae bacterium
CCGCCGGGCAGTCCCACCAAGGTCAAGCAGCCGGCTGTCGCGATCAGCGACGCCGAGGCCGGGGTGAGTCTTACCTGTGTCCTGACCGGGCCGTTGGGTGAGTCGGTGTTCGCGGGGGTTTGTCCGGCGTCGTTCGATACGCGTGCTTTTGGTGACGGGCTCTACACCCTCGTCGTGACCGCGACCGACGCGGCCGGCAACTCGTCGTCGACGACGGTGACCTGGACGCGGGACACGGTCGCGCCGCCGGCGCCGTCGGTGTCGGCGCCGCCGGTGTTGACGAACTCGACGTCGGTGACGGTGACGATCAGCGACGCCGAGCCTGGGGTGGCGTTGACGTGTGTGGTGACGGGTCCGTTCGGCGGGACGGTGTTCTCGGGGGCGTGCCCGGCGAGTGGCGTGTTCGACACGGCGGGTCACGCCGATGGGCTTTACACGTTGGTGGTGACGGCAACCGACGCGGCCGGTAACTCGTCGTCGACGACGGTGACCTGGACGCGGGACACCACTGCTCCGCCGGCGCCGTCGGTGTCGGCGCCGCCAGTGTTGACGAACTCGACGTCGGTGACGGTGACGATCAGCGACGCCGAGCCTGGGGTGGCGTTGACGTGTGTGGTGACGGGCCCTGGCGGCGGGACGGTGTTCTCCGGGGCGTGCCCGGCGAGTGGCGTGTTCGACACAGCCGGTCACGCGGACGGCGTCTACACCCTGGTCGTGACCGCGACCGACCCGGCCGGCAACACCTCCAGCACCACCGTGAGCTGGACCCGGGACACCCAACCACCCCCAACCCCCACCATCACCCCACCCACCTCACCCGCCCAGGGCCGGACGCCGGCCTTCACCGTCACCGACCCTGAGTCCCCCGTGACCTGGTCGTGCAGCGTGACCGGCCCGTCGACCGTCACCATCACCGGCTGCGGCCCCACCACGACGCTGGACCTCACGGGGGCGCTCGACGGCACCTACACGGTCTCGGTCGTCGCCATCGACCCGGCCGGCAACGTCAGTGCGGCCGGCTCGGCGTCGTACGTGCTCGACACCACAGCCCCGCCGGCACCGAGCGTCTCGGCGCCACCTGCACTGACGAAGTCGTTGACGGTCAACCTGACGATCAGCGACGCGCAGCCGGACGCTGTTGTCACCTGCCTGCTCACCTCACCGGGCGGCCGGACCGTCTTCAGCGGTGCCTGCCCGCCCAGCGGCACGTTCGACACCACCGGGTTCGGGGACGGCACCTACACGCTGGTCGTCACCGCGACCGACTCGGCGGGCAACTTCTCGACCACGACGGTCAGCTGGCGACGCGACACCCGGCCTCCGCCGGTGCCCGTGGTGACCGCGCCCACGTCCCCGGCCCAGGGCCGGTCACCCTCGTTCGTCGTCACCGACACCGAGTCACCGGTGACCTGGACCTGCACGGTGACCGGGCCGTCCGTCGTGTCGGTCGTGGCCTGCGGTCCGACGACGACCATCGACCTCGCGGGCGCACTCGACGGCACCTACACGGTGACGGTCACCGCGACCGATCCGGCCGGCAACACCAGCGCGGGTGGCACCGCGACCTATGTGCTGGACACCGCCGCACCGCCGGCGCCGTCGGTCACGGCGCCCACGTCGCCGGCGCAGGGGCGGACACCGTCGTTCACGGTGACCGACGCCGAGCCAGGAGTGCAGTGGTCCTGCACCGTCACCGGGCCGTCTGCCGTCGTCGTCACCGTGTGCGGGCCGACGACCACCGTGGACCTGACCGGTGCACTGGACGGCGTCTATCGGCTCTCGGTGGTCGCCATCGACGCCGCCGGTAACGTGAGCAGCGCGGGCAGCGCCACCTACACCCTCGACACCACCGGGCCGCCGGCGCCGGTCGTCGGCGTGCCACGGACACCGTCCAACGACCTCGCACCGGTGTTCTCGATCAGTGACGCCGAGGCGGGTGCGACCCTCACCTGCGTCCTGACCTCTCCTGGCGGCCGCACCGTGTTCGCGGGCTCCTGCCCGGCCAACGGTGCGTTCGACACGAGTGCTTTCGCCGACGGTGTCTACACGCTCGTGGTCACCGCGACCGACTTCGCGGGCAACGCGACATCGACGACGGTGACATGGACCCGGGACATCGTCGCGCCGCCCGCACCGGCCGTGACCGGCCCGGCCGGCTCGCCGGCCCAGGACCGGAGCCCGGACTTCAGCGTGTCCGACTCAGAGCCCGGGGTGCAATACCGGTGCAGCGTCACCGGCCCGTCGCTGGTCGCAGTGACGGTGTGCGGAGCGACCTCGCAGCTGGATCTCAGCGCAGCTCTCGACGGCACTTACACGCTGATCGTCGTCGCCGTCGATGCCGCCGGCAACGTGAGCCCAGCCGGGTCCGCGAGCTACGTGCTCGACACGACCGCGCCGTCCACGCCGGACATGAGCGTGAGCGGCTCGCCGGCACAGGGTCGCCACCCTGCGTTCGCGGTCAGTGGCATCGAGAGCGGCGGCGTGCTCACGTGCACCCTGTCGGTGCCCGCGGGGTCCACGGTCACGCTGACCACCGCCTGCTCCGACACGTTCTCGCTCGATCTCACCGGGCAGCCGGACGGCGTCTACACGGTCAGCGTCACCGTGACCGACGCGGCCGGCAACGTGAGCCAGCGGCGCACGGTCTCCTACGTCTTGGACACGACGGCACCGGTTGCCCCCTCGGTCACGCCGCCGGCCTCACCCGGCAACGACCGGACGCCGACGTTCCGGCTGGTCGGCGAGTCGGGTGGCACGTTGACCTGCACCGTCGCGCGCTATTTCGTCGTCGTCTTCAGCGGCGCGTGTCCCGGCGACGGCACCTTCGACCTGACCGGCTATGACGACGGAGAGTTCGAGATCACGGTCGTGGTGACCGATGCGGCCGGCAACGTGGGCCCTGCCACCTCCGTGGTCATCCAGCTCGACACGACGCCGCCCGACACGCCCGTGCTCACCGTGCCGGCGAGCCCCTCCCCGATCGAGCAGCCGGTGTGGCTCTGGACGGCGGAGGACGGCACCACCGCGATCTGCACGGTCACCGACTCGAACGGCAACATCGTGCAGGGGCCGGTGGCCTGCACGTCGCCGTTCACCGGCGGGTTCCACCGGCTGCCCGACGGCAACTACACCTTGACCGTCGTGGTGACCGACGCGGCCGGGAACACGTCTCCGCCGGTGACCTCCGTCTTCATCCTCGACCGGCAGGCTCCGGTGCCGCCGACGGTGGTGCCACCCGCATCGCCGGACAACTCGCGCAATCCCGCCTGGTTGATCAGCGGACCGCGCGGAGCGGTGCTCACCTGCACCCTCTTCCGCGGGCACACCGTGATCTTCGGCCCGGCTGTCTGCCCGGCGAACGGCGTGTTCTCCCTGCTCGGGCTCGCCGACGGCACCTACACGCTCCGGGTCACGGCCACCGACCGAGCCGGCAACATCAGCGCCGCGTCGGTCAGCACGTACGTCCTCGACACGGTCGTGCCCAAGACGCCGCGGCTGGACTACAAGTCCCCGTCCCCGTCCGCGAACACGGCGCCGTTCTGGGGTTTCACCCTGCCGGCCGGTACGACGGGCCGATGCGTCCTGATGCGCAACGGTGTCGTCATCGCCTCGAAGAACAAATGCACCGGCGCAGTGTCGTTCGACCTCAGCGACCGACCCGGTGGGACCTACACCGTGCAGATCATCGCCGTCGACGGTGCGGGCAACGTCAGCAAGCCCCTGGTGGTCACCTACGTGCTCGGCGCCAAGCCGCCCGTGGTCCCCCCACCACCGCCGCCGCCACCAGGGCCGACGACCCACGGCAGTGGCGGGGGCCACACCGGCCATGGTGGCGGTCGCCATCACGGGCACGGTGGAAGCCCGCCGCCCGGGATCGTGCAGAAGACGATCGACCGGCTCAACCAGCTGTCCCAGGACGTCGGGCGCGGGGTCAGGAAGGTCGTCCACGACGCCGGCCAGGCAGCGGTGCTGCTGCCGGTCATCCACGACCGGTTCACGGAGAACGTGTCGTCTGCCGTGCAGGGCGTGGTGGACGCGGTCAGCCACGCCGGTGGCGGCACGGGCTTCCCGCTCCTGCTGCTGTTCGTCGTGCTCATGTTCCTCGTGATGCAGAACCGGATCGATCGCCGCGATCCGAAACTTGCCCTTGCGTCTGTTGCTGCCGATGACACAGTGGAGTTCCTGCCACCCCCTAGCCGAGGAGCAGACCAGTGAGCACGGCCGGCCAGCGCGGCGCCGATGTGGTGTCGCTGGATGAGCGGCTGCTCTATCTGCGTGTCCTGCGGGCGGTGCTCGCCGGCGCCACGGTGCTCGACGCAGCGCTGCTGCCCGGTGGGTTGCGGGCCCCGTTCGCGGTCGTCGGCATGGTCGCGCTCGGCTATCTCGTCGTCTGCCTGCTGGCGGAGGCCGCGTGGCGGCTGATGCGTCGTCGCGGGTTGTGGCTCTTCGGCTCGTTGCTGATGCTGGACGGCATCTACCTGGCGTGGGCGTCGTACCTGACGGGTGGGTCAGCCGGCCCGTTGCGCTACCTGATCCTGGTGCATCTGGGCGCGGTGACGTTGCTCGCGTCGTACCGAACCGGGGTCAAGCTCGCGCTGTGGCACTCACTGCTGCAGCTCTGCGTCTTCTACGCCGAACGCGCCGGCATCCTGCACGGCGGTCCGAAGGACATCACCACCGAGTGGTATCGGATCATTGCGTTCATCGTGGCGTTGTGGGCGCTGACCTTGACCATCTCGACCCTCGCCGCAGTCAACGAACGCGAGCTGCGCCGCCGTCGTTACGAGCTCGAGCAGCTGGCCCAGATGGGCCGGGCGCTGGAGGATGCGAACGACCCGCTCGGGGTCGGCGACGTCCTGCTCGACACGCTCGCGGACACGTTCGGCTTCCAGCGGATGGCGCTGTTCGAGGTCGTCGATGACGCGTCACCGCGGCTGCTCACCTGTCGCGGACTCATCGACGCCGTCGTCGCCGACTTCTCGATCGGCGAGGGGTCGGTGCTCGGCACGGTGCACCGGGAACGGCAGACCATGCTCGTGCAAGACCTGGACGCTGCCGTCGACCCCTGGCTGACGGCGATCATGCCGGATGCGCACAACCTTGCGGTGGTGCCGCTGGGTGCCGACGCTGTGGTCGGCGTGCTGGTCGCTGAGACCTCCGAGCGGTCGGGCAGCCGGATCGAGCGCCGCGTGGTGGCGACGACAGAGCGTTTCGCCGGTCATGCGGCGCTCGCGATGCGCAACGCGAACCTGCTCGAACGGATGTCGCAGATGGCCGTCACCGACGGCCTCACCGAGCTCGCCAACCGCCGCTCCTTCGACCGGTCGTTGGAGCGCGAGCTGACCCGGGCGGCCCGCACCGACGGCCGGCTGTCCGTCGTGCTGATCGACATCGACCACTTCAAGGCTCTCAACGACACCTACGGGCACGTCACCGGCGACACCGTGCTGCGTCAGATCGCGGGCGCGTTGCGGGACTGCGGGCGCGAATACGACACGATCGCCCGTTATGGCGGCGAGGAGTTCGCCGCGGTGCTGCCGGGCTGCTCGTCGGCGCTGGCGCTGCAGGTCGCGGAGCGGCTGCGCCGTGCGGTCGAGGAGGCGGCGACCGACGTGCCCGTGACCGCGAGCGCCGGGGTGGCGACCTACCCCTACGACGGCATCGACGCCAACGGGCTGCTCAACGCCGCCGACCAGGCGCTCTACGCCGGCAAGCACGACGGTCGCAACACGGTGCGCTCGGCAGAGCAGGCCCGCGGCGCAGCCACGCACGTCTCCCTCACCTGACGGTCCCGTCGGCCGGGCGGGCCCACGACCTCGTGGTCATAGGGTCGCGGCGTGGCAGACGACACCGGTGCGGCGCGGCACTTCGGCGAAGAGGGTGGGCTGCTCTCCTACGGCGACTACCTGCACCTCGATGTGCTGCTGAAGCAGCAGGTCCCCGAGAGCGACCCGCCCGCGCACGACGAGCTGTTGTTCATCACGATCCATCAGGTCTACGAGCTGTGGTTCAAGCTGCTGCTGCACGAGCTGACGACGGTGCGCGACCTGTTGGTGCAGGCCGGCAGAGCGGACGGCCGCGACGGTGACCGGGAGCTGATGTGGACGGCCCGGCACTTGCTGCGCCGGGCCGAGCAGGTCGAGCAGGTGTTGATCGCCCAGCTGCCGGTGCTCGAGACGATGACGCCGCAGGACTTCCTCGATTTCCGGTCGTTGCTCTCGCCGGCGTCGGGCTTCCAGTCGGTGCAGTTCCGCGAGCTGGAGTTCCTGTCCGGGTTGAAGGATGCGGCGTTCCTGGGTCGGCTGCGGTCGGCCACGGACGAGGAACGCGCCCGGTTGCAGCGGCGGCTGGACGAGCCGTCGTTGTGGGACGGGTTCGTCGCGGCGCTGACGGGACGCGGTCTCGCGACGGCGTCAGCGGACGACGTGAAGGCATCGCTGCTGGCGGTCGCCCGCGACCGAGCGGCGTACGGCGACCTGTGGGACGTTGCCGAAGGGTTGCTGTCCCATGACGAGCTGTCCGCTCAGTGGCGGGCGCTGCACGCCACCGTGGTCGAGCGGCAGATCGGCTTCAAGGAGGGCACCGGGGGATCGACCGGTGCGACCTACCTCCGCAGCCGTCGGGACCTGCGCTTCTTCCCGCTGCTGTGGGAGCTGCGGACGGCGCTGTGAGTCAGGTGCAGCCCTGCGACTTGCCGAGCTTCTTGAGCCCGGTGATGTCGCCGGCGCCGTACATCGCCGCCGGCAGGTAGTTGTCCAACACCGGCCGCATGATCTGGTAGTTGCCGCCGACGTGGTTGAGGCCCATCGCGTGCCCGAGCTCGTGCATGAGCAGCTGACCTTCGGCCAGCCCCGCCCCGAAGCCGGGGGTCATCGTGAAGTCGGCGTCGAGGATCGCGAAGCCTTTGAGGATCACCTCGCGCCCGTTGCGGTAGATCGCTTGGTTGTAGCCGCCGAAGCCGACTGCGCCGCTCTGGAAGATCGGCTCGCTGTTGCGCGGGCGCCAGGCGACGACCAGGTCCTCGCGCTGCGGCGCGGATGGGTTCGGGATGACGTGGGTGGTGCCGTCGTAGCGGAAGCGCAGACCGCCGGCGAGGCTGATGCGGCGCAATGTCTCCTTGACGTCGTCGACGGCATTCTGCGGCGCGTTCGCGACGTTGACCTGGAACCCGATGGTGTGACACGGGTTCCACGCCGCGGGATGGCCGCCGTAGCTGTCCTCGAAGGCGTAGGAGGTGTTCGGGCCGAGCCCCTTGCGGGTGACCGTCAGGCTCACGGCCCGGCCGGTGCCGTTGGCGAGGGAAGTGGTCGCCGCTTTGACGATCCGGTAGACCGGCACACCGGTCGAGGCCGGGTGGAACGACCAGGTCTGCTTGCTGTCGCTGGTCAAGGTGCGGGTGCTGATGGTCTGCCATCCGCTCGCGGTCTTGCGTTGTAATGACACCTTCTGGCCGCCCTGCCCAGGCTTGACGGCGGTCGTCAGGGTGGCGCGGCCGCCGGGCGGGATCGCGACCGGCGACAGTGACGTCGCCACCGCCTGGTGCACGGTGACCTCGATCGGCGCGGACGCACTCGAGGCGGCGCCGAAGTACTGCCCGACGTAGCGCCAGCGGTAGTCGCTGATCGTCTTGGGGCTGATCGTCGTCTCGAACTTGCCGGTCGCGTAGTCGACGTTCACGTCGCTGACCTTCGACCAGGGGTCGTTCGACGCGTGCGCGCGGCGTTCCAGGGTGATGGTGCCGAAGCCACCGACCGGGGTGCCGGTGTCGACGAACGCGAGCGAACCCTTGATGACGGCCTGTCCGCCGTACGTCGTCGACAGCATCGCGACGCTCTGCTTGACCTTCGTTCCCCGCGGTTGCTGGGTGAACTGCTCGATAGCGGCACCAGCGTCGATGTTGGCGTCATGGATCAGCTTGAAGTCGAGGCCCTGGGCATTGCTCTGCCCGTTGATGATCACGCGGTCATAGGTGGGGTCGCCAGGATCGACGTACTGCTCCTGGTACCAAGGGCCGTTCGTGCCTGCGGGTCGGTCGTAGACAGCGATCTGTTGACCGGATACGGGCACGCCGTCAGCGGTGCGCTTCAGGAATACCTGGATCGCGGTCTGCGAGGGATCCGTCAGGGCGCCGCCATTGTGGTCGGGGTCATACAGGAACTTGTGTGTGATCGCGACGGGAGTCGGGCGGTTGGCGGTGAACACGTCCGAGGACGTGTTGTCGGCCGGGTTGGAGTCGGTGTCACCGGCCGAGGTGACGGTGCCCGTCAGAGTGACCGTCTCGGTGGGGGCGCTGCCCGCTGACGAGGCGGTGACGGGCACCGAGAGATACCGGTAGTCGAACGCAGTGAACGCCGTGAACTGGCAGGCCACGGAGCCATCGCCGGCCGGTGGGTCGCAGGTGACATCGGCGTAGCCCTGGGTGTCGACCATGCCGACCGCGCCGTTGGTCGCCTGCAATGTGACCGTGACGACACCGGGGGCCTGGTCGGTGAGG
>JAVEEH010000025.1 GCA_030840545.1 Frankiaceae bacterium
TGCACCGGTCTCATCGCGCCACAGGGCCCGAAGCACCGCAAGCGGGACGACGCCACGGTGGGCGAAGAAGCGTTCGTCCTCGGCGGCGACGACTGCGTTCTTCATGACCGCCGGGATCTGGTCCGAGCGGACCGGCTCCTGGTCCTGCGGGGCGCGGATCGTCGCGAAGACGCGACCGGCGGAATCGAGCAGCAGCACGGCCTGCGGCGGCAACGGCTGGAAGGAGTAGTCAAGCGGGGCTGCGAGCAACCCGGCACCGAACGACCCGGCGCCCACGAGGCCGGCGACAACGACCCACAACGCCAGCTGTCGGCGACGCCGGCGCAACCGCGCGCTGCGCGAGCGACGTTCCGCGACCGCCGCCACCACCTGGTGGGGCGACCGGGGCGTCGCGGGCTGCCGGGCCATCAGTCGCAGGGTAGGACGACGCCCGGACCGGGCCGATGACTAGTCAACAAATAGCCCGTATTCGTCATGGTCAGGGAGGGTTTGCCCCGTGTGTCATGACAGGGACCGCTTCTCCGCCTAGACCTTGCCGTGCGTCTCAACCCCTGACCCGTTGACGCCGATCCCAGGAGACGATGACCGTGCGCTCCCCAGCTGGCCACGGCCGGCTCGTCGAGCCGGACGGCCTTGCCGCGCTCCGCCTCGCGATAGCGCTGGCCCGGGACCCGCTGTCCGCGGCGACGCTGGAACCCACCGCCTACCGGTCAATGCCCCGCCCCCGCAGCGGCGGGACCGTCTCGATGGCCACCGCCGGCACCACGACCGTCGCCACCCAGACGACGAAGACCCGCGCCTCGGCGTCGCAGCGCCAGGGCGGCCAACCGACAATCCCGAGCCCGACACCACCTTCGGAGCCCACCGGCGAGCTCGCCACGGTGATGGAGATCGTCACCCGGGCGCAGGCAGGCGACGCGGACGCCTTCGGCCAGCTCTACGACCGCTACGTCGACGTCGTCTACCGCTACGTGAACTACCGGGTGGCCAACACCTCCCTCGCCGAGGACCTGACCAGCGAGACGTTCCTCCGCGCGCTGCGCCGGATCACGTCCTACACCTGGCAGGGCCGCGACTTCGGCGCCTGGCTCGTGACCATCGCCCGGAACCTGATCGCCGACCACTTCAAGTCCGGTCGCTATCGCATGGAGCTCGCGACGTCGGACCTCGTGGAGGCCGGCGCTGACCGCAGCGAGGCCGGCCCGGAGGACGAGGTGCTGGCGAGCCTGACCAACGCAGCGCTGCTCGACGCGGTCAAGCAGCTCAACGCCGAGCAGCAGGAGTGCATCGCGCTGAGGTTCCTCCAGGGCATGTCCGTGGCGGAGACGGCGCAGATCATGGGCAAGAACGAAGGGGCGATCAAGGCGCTGCAGTATCGAGCCGTCAAGTCGCTGTCCCGCCTGCTGCCACAGGACCTGGTGTGAGGACCGGCCGCCGGACCACCCGGTTCATAGCCCGTTCGGACTATTTCTCCGAATGGCCCGTTACCAAGCACAACACTCGCTCGTTGACCGTCATGGAAGCGTTTGTCCGGATCACCGCAGTTGACCAGCCGGGGAGGTGTGCTCGATGAGTCTGTCGATGACAAGCCGTCGGGCCGATGCGTTCGCCGACCTCCTCGAGCGTGGCGCCAGCACCGACGATCCCGTGGTCGGACCGTTCCTGGCGCTGGCGGGCGCCTTGCGTGCCGTGCCCGCCGCTGCCGGCCCGAGCCCGGAGTTCCGCGCGGCTCTGCGCCAGCGGGTCCTTGCCGTTGCCACCGTGCAGGGGGTCGGCGAACCGGCCGCGTCGACCGCGGACCGACTCCGCGAGGCCGGCGCCACCTGGAAGGTGCAGCGCCGGGTCGCTGTGCTCGCCGGCGGTGCCGCAGCAGTCACCGCGATCGCCGGCGTCGGCATCGGCGCCAGCCGCTCCCTGCCCGGTGACCCCTTCTACGGCGTCAAGCGGGCGACCGAGCGGGTCCAGCTCGCCACGACCGAAGGCCGGGAAGCCAAGGGCAAGCGGCACCTGGAGTTCGCTCGCACCCGCTTGGCCGAGGTCGAGGCGCTCGCCACCGGCTCGTCCGCTTTGCCCGCCGGCCTCGTGCCCGGCACCCCGGGCGCCAGCGGCCCGCTGACCGAAGCCGCGAAGACGTCCTCGATCCTCGCCACGCTGCGGGACATGGACGCGCAGACCCGCGCCGGCGCCAACGACCTCTACGCCGTGCACCTCGACACCGGCTCGCAAGAGCCGCTGCGCGCGCTGGACAGCTTCACGCAGGCGCAGTTCACGCGGCTGCGCGCCGTACTGCCCACGCTGCCCCAGCAGGCGCAGCTGCGCGCGCAGAGCTCCCTGTCCCTGCTCGACGTCGTGGCCCGGCACACCGTCGCGCTCGCCGGCTCGCCGGCGACGCCGGGCACCGGCCCCGGCCCGACCGGGACACCCGGCGCCACCGGCACGCCAGGCACCGGCTCGAAGAGCCCGCGGCCGCACGGCTCCGGCTCGGCGACGCCGCCGCCCGGTGGCGGCTCGACCACTCCGGCCGGCCAGCCGTCCCTGCCGGGCGGCCCACCGACCCCGGTCCCCACGATCCCGGCGCTGCCGACCACGTTGCCGGTGCCCACGACGCTGCCGACCGAGCTTCCGACTCTGCCACCGGGCCTGCCCGGCCTCGGTGGCCTGGGCGGCTGAGCCGCTCCGTCCCGCACGGGTTTTCGCGCAAATCGACCCGTAACCTCCGGCCCCACAGGTCGTTGACTAGTCCGAACACACTATGCCAAGGCTCAAGAACTAGTAGTCACGAGCCGACCACATACGGTAGTGTTCGCCCAGGTTCGCCCGTCATGTGGAGGTAGGGGGCAAATGGCACGAAAGTTCCGGCGTAGCGGTGTAGCCGTCACCGCGCTCGCTCTGGTCAGTGGCACGTCGCTGGCCGCATTCGCTACGGCTTCATCGGCAGGGGCGAGCACCAACCACGCTCCCGCCTACTACCAGGGCGTCACCTCGGCCAACGTGCTGAGCGTCGCGCTGCACCTGCCGTCAGCCTTGCCCGCGCTGCCGAGCATCCCCAAGGACCTCGCGATCAACCTGATCGGGGTCACCGGCAACGCCGTCCACAACACGCTCGGCACCGGCGCACCGACCTCGTCGACCGCCGTCTCCTCGCTGGCCAGCGGCTCGCTCGTGGATGCGCTCCCCGCCCAGCTCGGCCTCAAGAAGACTGTCAAGGCCACCCTGGGCATGGCGCCGCAGACCGACCAGGCGCTCCCGACGATCGACGCCAGCCCGCTGGTCAAGCTCAAGGTCGGTTCGCTTGCCGCCAACGCCCAGAAGTCGATCAACCACTCGACTTCCGTGCTGGCGAACGGCACCGTGGCCCAGCTGGGCCAGCTGCTCGACGTCAAGACCGCGGCGGGCAGTGCCACGACGCTCCTGTCGACCCTCGAGGGCCAGGTCAACTCGGTGAGCTCCACCGTCACCGACCAGGTCTCCAGCGTCCTCAACACAGTCGCGGACGCGCTCAACCAGCCCGGCCTGTCCCAGACCGCCACGCAGACCCTGAGCACCCTTCAGGCGACGCTGAAGCAGATCCAGGACAAGATCAACGGCATCCTGGCCAACGTCGGCAACACGGCGGTCCTGACCGTCGACACCCTCGACGCCTCGCAGTCGATCGCCCCGACGGCCAACGCCGCGCAGTCCCTCGCCTCCGTCAACCTGGCCGACCTCAACGTCCTCAACGGTCTGCTGACCGTCAAGGGCTTCGTGAGCACGGCCAGCGCGGTGGCAAACGGCAAGGCCGGTGGCGCCAAGGCGTCGTTCTCCGGTCACGCCCCGATCGTGGCCGTCGGCACTCCGTTGCTGACTGCGACGCTCGATGAGACCGGCATCAACCTGTCCGACGTCACTGGCTTGCCGCAGAGCGTCACCGACCAGGTCAACGCCGCGCTCAAGACCCTGCAGGACGCGCTCAACACGCTGCTGGGCACCCTCGGTGTGCACCTGAACTTCGTTCCGGGTCACGTCGACAAGGTGGACAGCCGCGGTCGTTACGCCGCGGCGACCGGCCCCGAGTACGACATCGTGGTCGACAGCCCGGTCCCGGGTGACGGTGCACTTGCCGAGATCGGTCTCGGCCATGGCACCACCGCCTCTGTTTCCGCACAGCAGGCTCCCAAGATCGTCAAGCTGCCCAACCCGCAGCAGGGCGCTCTGCCGCACACCGGTGCCAACCTGCCGCTCATCGGCGGCATCGGCCTCGCTCTCCTGGTCGGCGCAGCGGTCCTGCGTCGCCGGGTGGGGTCGGCCGGCTGAACACCTAGCACCTGAAAGCTGCGCCCCGGTCGCGAAAGCGGCCGGGGCGCAGTCTTGTCTGTCCTGGTCTGTCTCGATGTCGACGCCGCCCGATACTCTCGCCGCGATGGGACGTCGTACCAGGGATGCGGATCGCGCGGTGCTGGCCGGCGCCGCGTCGGCGGCTGTCGCCGAGGTCGAGGCCAGCCTCGCGATGCCACCGGATCCCGAGGCAGCGGCATTCTTCGACGTCGACAACACGATGATGCAGGGCGCCTCGATCTACCACTTCGCCCGCGGACTCGCGGCCCGCGACTTCTTCACCTGGCGTGACCTGGCGCAGTTCGCCTGGAAGCAGGTGTCCTTCCGCGTCAAAGGCGTGGAGGATCCCGCGCACATGCAGGAGGCCAAGGAGGCGGCGCTCGCTTTCGTCGCCGGCCATGAGGTCGACGAAGTCGTGAAGCTGGGCGAGGAGATCTACGACGACCTGATGGCCGGTCGCATCTGGTCGGGCACTCGCGCGCTCGCCCAGCAGCATCTCGACGCCGGCCAGCGGGTGTGGCTCGTGACCGCCGCACCGACCGAGCTCGCATCGCTGATCGCGCATCGGCTGGGACTCACCGGCGCCCTCGGCACCGTGTCCGAGAGCAAGGACGGTGTCTACACCGGCCATCTCGTCGGTGAGCCCTTGCACGGGCCGGCCAAGGCCGAGGCGATCCGGGCGCTCGCCGAGCGGGAGGGCCTTGACCTGTCACGCTGCTCGGCCTACTCGGACTCGACCAACGACCTCCCGATGCTGTCGCTGGTCGGCCACCCGGTCGCCGTCAACCCGGACCCGGACCTCAAGCGCATCGCGCGCGAGAACGGCTGGGACATCCGCGACTTCCGCACCGGGCGCAAGGCAGCCCGGGTCGGCCTGCCTGCCGCCGCCGGCATGGGTGCAGTCGCCGGTGGCATCGCCGTCGGCATCGCGCTGCGCCGCCGCTCGCTCGCGACGCCGAGTGCGGCCGAGCGGGCCATGGCCGCAGTGCACGCCGCGCGCGGGCTCACTCGCCGCTGACCAACCAGCGAATCGCCGGTGCAACCTGGTCGAGGTCACTCAGGTGCCCCGCGCCGTCGTCGACGACGACCTCGGCACCGGGGATGTTGCGGCCGAGCCACGCACCGTGCGCCGCCGGCACCAACACGTCCTTGCTGCCATAGGTGACCCGCACCGGGACCGAGATCTCGCCCACCTCGAAGCCCCAAGGCCAGACGAACGCGAGGCTGTCGTCGATCCACCCCCAGGCGCCGCCACGAACGAGCTCGCCGGTCGTGTCACGGCTCTGCGCTGCCGTCTGCGGTTCGGCGAGGACGGCGCGGTCGCTCTCGTCGAGATCCCATTCCGCGGCGAGGAACTGGGTCGGGTCGGCGGCTACCCGCTCATCCATCTCCTGCAGCTGACGCTCCAGCTGCGGTGCGAGCCGCGCCTCGCCGTCGAGCGCCCACTCGAACTCGACGACGTTGAGCGGATCCATTCCGGCGAAGAAGTCGAGGTCGGTCGCGTCGAATGGCGCGAGCCCGACGTTGCAACGGGCGCGGACGACGCGTTCACCGAGACGAGCAGCGATGGCGAGGACGTGCGGCCCCCCGCCGGAGGAGCCGGTCACCGAGAAGTGGTCGATGCCGAGGCGGTCGACGATCGTGACGACGTCACCGACGCAGTCCACCACCGATCTCCCAGGCAAGCGATCCGAGCTGCCGTAACCGGGACGGTCGTAGGTGATGAGGCGGGCACCGGCTCCGACGTAGACCTTCTCGTCCGGATGCCGGTTGAGCCGGCCGCCCGGCGTGCCGTGCAGGAACAGCACGGGGAACCCGTCCGGGTCGCCGAACTCCGCGAAACACAACACGCGGCCGTCGGTGGCGTCGACGAACTGGCAGTCACGCGATGTCTGTGACATGCAGCGGATTCTCGCAGCTAGGTGCGTCGTTCGACGAGAATCAGAAGAAGACGCTGCGGCGGGCGAGCAGCAGCTTGTAGAGCGTCTGCTGGATGACCTCGCGCACCTGGTCGGTGAGGTTGAACACGAGCATCGGATCGTCGGCCGCGCCCGACCCGAGCTCGTCGGTGGCGATCGGCTCGCCGAACTCGATGATCCACTTCGACGGGAGCGGAAGCAGCCCGAGCGGTCCGAGCAACGGGAAGAACGGTGTGACCGGCACATAGGGAAATCCCAGCAACCGCGCCAGAATCTTGACGTTGCCGATGACGGGATAGATCTCCTCGGCGCCGACGATCGAGCATGGGATGATCGGTACGCCGGACCGCAGCGCCGCCGAGACGAAGCCACCGCGACCGAATCGCTGCAGCTTGTATCGCTCACTGAACGGCTTGCCGATCCCCTTGAAGCCCTCCGGCCAGACACCGGCGAGCTCGCCGCCCGACATCAACCGTTCGGCGTCTTCGTTGCACGCCAGCGTCGAACCGCCCTTGCGTGCCAGCGGCGCGATCAGGGGCGACTTGAAGACGAGGTCGGCACCGAGCATGCGCAGGTGACGGTGTGCCGGATGGTGGTCGTAGATGGCGAGCTGGGTCATCATCGCGTCGATCGGGACTGTGCCCGAGTGGTTGGCCACGACGAGTGCGCCACCGGTCGACGGGATGTTGTCGAGCCCGCGAACCTCGACCCGGAAGTACTTCTCATAGAGCGGGCGCATCGCCGCCAGCAAAACGTGCTCGGTGAGGTCCGGGTCGAAGCCGAAGTCGTCGATCGGGTAGTCGCCCGTCACCCGGCGGCGGACGAAGGCAAGTGCGCCGGCGAGCTTCTGCTCCCACTCGGGTGCCGTGGCAGTCGCGAGGGAGCGCTCGTGCTGCGCGAGGTGCTCGCCGCACAGCCCTTCGGCGACGGCCTTCTCCCGGCACCGCTCGCCGTCCCCGGCGACTGCAGAGCAACGGGCGGCCCGCCGGGCGCGGCGCGGCGACGTACCGGGCCCGTCGCGACCGTCGATCTGGATGACCCGGGCCTCAGGCATGCGCCGCCCTCCGACGTTCGACTTCGGCGAGAACGCGCTGTTCGATGCCCGCCACCCGGTCGGGGTCGATGTAGCGCTTCAGCTCGCGGCCGGCCACGAAGTCGTCAAAGGCGGCTCGGGTCGGGTAAGCGGGCCGATAACCGAAGTCCTCGACGAGCCGCGTGGTGTCCACGCCCCGGCCGAACTGCAGGAACTGCATCTGCTCCGGGGAGAAGTCGACCAGGCCGACCCGGCGGAAGAGCGAACCGACCGCGGAGACGGCAGGGGACGGGATCTGTACGGCGGGGCGACCAGCCCGGCGGATCGCCTGGGACAGCAGCAGGACACCCGAGCCGGCGACGTTGAACGTGCCGCGGCGTTGCTCGAGCACCGCACGTCGCAGCACTTCGATGCCGTCGTCTTCGTGCACGAACTGGATGCGCGGGTCGAACCCGAGCATGCGGGGCACCGCCGGCAGCGCGAAGTAACGCGTCAGCGGTGTGTCGATGCGCGGTCCGATGAAGTTGGCAAAACGCAACAGGGTCACGTCGACGTCGGGGCGGCGTCTGCCGAGACCGCGCACATATCCCTCGACCTCGATGGAGTCCTTGCCATAGCCGGAGCGGAACTGCGCCCGCGGCTCCATGCCTTCGGTGAACAGCGCCGGGTCGCGGGACGACGAGCCGTAGACGGCGGTTGTCGAGCGCACGACGAGCTTCTGCAACGTCGGCGCTTTCTGGCACGCCGCCAGGAGCTGCATGGTGCCGATGACGTTGATCTCTTTCATCGCGGTGCGGCCGCCCGCACCGAACGGCGTCGCGATGACACTCATGTGCACGACGGTGTCGACCTGCGCCGACGCGATCACCTTGGCGATGATGGGATTGCGGATGTCGGCCCGGACGAACTCGGTGCGACCGACGTCCTGTCGAGGCGGGACGACGTCGACGCCGATGACTCGCTCGATCGACGGGTCGGCGGACAGCAACGACGCGAGCTTCCCGCCGAGATAGCGGGAGACCCCCGTGATGAGGACGACCCGGCTGCTCACGCCGGCGCCGTCGTGATGGCGGCCCGGGCGCCGGCCTGCGGCTGGGGAGCGCGCGCGATGACGATCGGGTCACCGCGGGTGACCCGCAGCTCCTGGTTGGCGCGCCCTGCGTTGACGGCGAGCTGGATGGCGCGGAACGAGTCCTCGCACAACGACAGCCGGCCCCGGGCCACCTCACCGAAGCTGAGAGTGAAGGGCACCGTCAGCGTGCGGCCGTTGCAGCGCAGCTCGACGGTGTCGCCGAGGGCGATGCCGGCGGCCTCGAGGTCGGAGCGGGCGAGGTTGAGCGACACGTTGCCGAAGTGGTCGACCGCGCGGATCTCCGCGTGGACATGGTCGTCGTCGACCGTCGCCGTACGGATCGCGAGCCGCACGAGGTCGCCGACCTCGACCGCCGGCCCGACGTCCTCCAGCGGCCGGCCGTTGGCCAGATGGGCGGCGACCGGTGCGAAGACGTCGCGGCCGCGGAACGTCGCGTGGATCTGCGCAAGCCAGAGCTCGGCGTTGGCCAGCTCGACCGCACGCTTGGCGCCGCCGCGCGCCTCCCACGCGTGGGAGAGCAGGCCGTTGTCGGGGCCGACGAAGATCGAGCCGTCGGCGCTGCGGACGGCGACGCCGCGGGCCGCCGTGGCGTGTTGCGGGTCGACCATCGCGAGGTGCACGGCAACCGGCAGGAACGGCATGGCCGCGGTCAGCGAGTGCGCGCCCGCCTCGACGTCCTGCGGCGCGATGAGATGGCAGATGTCGATGATGCGTGTCTGCGGAGCGATGCCGGCGATGACGCCCTTGCATACGCCGACAAACACGTCATCGTGCCCGTAGTCGGACAGGAAGGTGACCCAGTCATAACGGTCCGGGGCGGCAGCGCGCGCCACGACGAAGCTACTTCTTGTTACGACGCTGGACGCGCGTCTTCTTCAGCAGCTTGCGGTGCTTCTTCTTCGCCATGCGCTTGCGACGCTTCTTGATGACTGAACCCACGCGGAGCCCCTCGAGATGACGAACACGACCGGAGGGGCCAGGCTACCCCGGTTGGCTAAGCCGTCTCGACGTAGGAACCGGCCAGGTAGTCGTTGACCGCCTGCTCAGGCACCCGGAAGGAGCGACCGACTCGGACGGCGGGCAGGGTCCCGCCGTGTACCAGCCGATACACCGTCATCTTGGACACCCGCATCAGGGACGCGACCTCCGCCACGGTCAGGAACCGGAGCTCGGCGAGGGGTCGCTCACCTCCCGCACTGGTAGCGGACATGCTGCACCGCCTTCTCACGCGCCGGCACCGGCTTCCCCACCGGCGCACTGAGCCACGCGTGCACTGTGTCAAAGAGTAGCGGCGTGACTGCTGCGCGTCACGGGGCAGGTGGGGCGAACCTTGTTCCCCCGAACGGCCTAGTGGGGCTGACTCCCGTCCAACCGCCGCAAAAGGTACGCCGCGAGGGGCAGATAGGCGGCCGGGGCCACGTTGTCGTCGAGCGGCACCGCCACCTCGAGCTTGCCTTCCACGGCGCCCACGAACAGCGCCGGGTCGTTGCTGTCCGCGAAGCCCACGGTCCGCAGCCCGGCCTGCCCGGCCACCCCCGCCCAGCCGTGGTCACCGACGACCAGGTCGGGCGGCTCTGCGGCGGCGGCGAGCACGGTCACCATCGGCTCGGGAGCGTGGGTGTGCAGCAGGTCGCCGCCGGTGCCGAGCGTCGCGATGCCGCCGACGTAGCGGATCCGCCGGTGGCCGGCCGGCACCTGCACCCACTGCTCGGCGGCCGGGGTGATGACGGTGCAGCCAGCCGCCTCCAGGGCCGCGGCGACCGGCAGATAGAGCGCGAGCAGGCCGGTCGGGTGTCCGGTGGCCAGCAGCACCCGGCCGCGGTCCGCTGCCACGGCGGCGATGAGCTCCGCGGCGGCACCCAGCGCGTCGACGCACAGCGGCGGGTCGATGGTGTCGCTCCCGCCGTCGCGGGACGGGGCGGGGTCGCCCCCGACCCGCTCGGCGACCACGGTCAGCACCTCCTGGAACGTCCAGGCCCGGCCCAGCTCGAGGCCGAACCAGTAGTCCGGGTCGCGGTCGAGCATCTTCTGCACATTGGCGAGGTTGCTCTGCCGAGCCGTCGCCACGTTGCCCGCAATGCGGCTCTCGACCAGGTGCGCGACGAGCTGCTCGCGCGAAGGCGCCGGTGGCAGCCGGACGGTCATGCCACCGCCGGGTCGAGCCCGTAGGACGCGAACACGGCCTCGCGCGTCGTGCGGATCGCCGTATCCGCCGGGTCGGTCGCCGTGCCGGCGGTCCAGGACCGAAACGTCGCCGGCCGCCCGTCACCCATGCGCAGCGGAGCGTGGCTTCCGGTCCGCTGCAGCACGAAGTCCCGCCAGTCCTGCGGTGTCTCGCCCTCGGGGTCGAGCGGTGAGCCGGCGGCCTCGGCAAGCAGATGCGTCCAGGTCCGGGGCACTACCCGCACGAGCTCGTAGCCGCCCCCTCCGGTCGCGACCCAACGGCCGTCACAGACCTCGTGCGCGAGACCGTGCAGGAGCGCGTGCGCCGTCCGCTGGCCGTCGACCGAGACGAGCAGGTTGGCGAGTGGGTCGAGTGCGTGCGAGTCGCAGCCGTGCTGGGAGAAGAGGTACGCCGGGCTGAAGGCCCGGACCAACGGGACAACGACGGCGTGAAGGGCCCGTAACCACCCGTCGTCGCCCGTGCCGGCGGGCAACGCGACATTGACCGCGCTTCCTTGCGCCCCCGGACCTCCGGTCTCGTGGGGGAAGCCGGTGCCCGGGAACAACGTGCGCCCCGACTCGTGCACGCTGATCGTGAGGACGCGCGGGTCGTCCCAGAACGCGGCCTGCACGCCGTCACCGTGATGAACGTCGATGTCGACATAGGCGACCCGTTCGACGCCCTGGTCCAGCAGCCAGGCGATGGCGATTGCCGGGTCGTTGTAGATGCAGAAGCCCGAGGCACTCGCGGCCATGGCGTGATGCAGACCGCCGGCGACGTTGACAGCGTGCTCATGCCGGCCGGCGTGGACCGCGCGGACGGCAGTGAGCGTGGCTCCCGCCACGAGCGCCGACGCATCGTGCATCCCCGCGAAGATGGGGTCATCCGGGGTGCCCAGACCGTGCGCGAGGTCGGCACCGAGGGTGTCGCCGGCGCGCCGGACGGCGGCGATGTAGTCCGGCGTGTGCACCAGCCCGAGCTCGGCGTCGGTTGCCGGAGTCACGCCGAGAAGCTCGACGGTGGGCAGGTCGAGCACCCCCAGCGCGCGGGCGAGAGCGATCGTCAGCTCGACACGGACCGGGGCGAGGGGGTGCCCGGGTCCGAAGTCATAGCCGATCAGCGCGTCATCCCAGGGGACACCCAGCGACCGGCTCACCACCCCATCCTGCCGGATCCGGCTGCCCGCGATGCCGCTGCTTCAGCGCTTGACGATGATCCGGCCGGTCATGCCGAACGCCTCGTGCGCTGAGCAGAAGTAGCTGTAGCTGCCGGCCCGCCGGAACACCGTCGTGAAGATCGTGGCCCCGTCGGACTTGGTGAGCTTCGTCGTACCGCCGTGCGGGAGGACCACGTCATGGCCTGGGCACGGCACGACCGCGTCGCAGGCGGTGTCCTGGTAAACCCACCTGACCCGGGTGCCGACTTTGACCGTTGTCGCGTGGTCGCTGTCCGTGGGCGCACAGATCGTCGCGGTGGCGGCGCAGAAGCGGAAGTTGTCGGCCTGGACGAGGACCGTCCGGCTGCTTGCTGCGGACCTCGCCGGCTGCGCCGTCGCCGGCCCGGTCGTGACCGCGACGTTGGCGGCGACGAGCGCGGCCGCAGCCAGCACCAGCGTTCTCGGCATAAGTCAGGACACGTCCGGCGAGCCGAACCGGTTCAGTCCTGACCGGCTGCGAGCTCCCGGGACCGGTCCCGGGCCGCCTCGAGCGCGGACAGCAACGCGGCCCGGACGCCGTGGTTCTCGAGTTCGCGGATCGCGGCGATCGTCGTCCCGCCGGGAGAGGTGACAGCCTCCCGCAGCTGCACCGGGTGCTCGCCGGACTCCCGCAGCATGATCGCGGAGCCGACCGCGGTCTGGACGATCAGCTCGGCGGCGACCGCGCGGGGCAGCCCGAGCAGGATGCCCGCGTCGATCATGGCTTCGACGAGGAAGAAGAAGTAGGCGGGCCCGCTGCCCGACAGGGCGGTCACGGCGTCGAGCTGGGTCTCGGGCACCCGGATGACCTTGCCGACCGGACGCAGCAGGGCCTCGGTGCGCGCGAGGTGCTCCTCGGTCGCGTGGGCTCCGGCGGAGATGGCACTCATCGCCTGGTCGACGAAGACAGGTGTGTTGCTCATGACCCGTACGACGGGAGTGCCTTCAGCCAGCCGTTTCTCGAGAAACGCCGTCGGGATGCCGGCCGCGATGGTGATGACCAGGTTGCGGGGCGTGACGGCAGGGGCCAGGTCGTCGAGCAGTGCCGTCATCTCCTGCGGCTTGACCGCGACGAGCAGGGTGTCGGCCAGCTCGGCGGCGGCGGCCGTGCCGACGCCCTGCACGCCGTAGCGCTCCTCGAGCAGCTTGGTGCGCTCGTCGTGTCGCTCGGTGAAGAGGAGATCGGCCGGTTCGCGACCGGCTCTGAGCAGGCCGGACATCAGGGCCTCGCCCATCTTGCCCGCGCCGAGGATCGCGACCCGCTCGCCGCTGGTGTCGCTCGTCGTACTCATGAAGGCATGGTCCCACGACGGTGGAGCCGGCTGCTCGACGTCGTTAGGGGCCGAGGCGGTAGTCGTAGGGCTCGATGGTGAGGGTCTGGCCGAGTGGGGTGAGCCATTCGATGCTGCCGTCGGGTCTTCGGGTGGCGAGGAAGCCGCCGAAGGTTTTGGCTCGGTGCCAGCCTCGGTCCATCGGGGCGATGTTGGCGGTGATGGTTCGCCCGAGCGGGAAGGTGATGAGATGTTCGCCGTCGCAGCGGACGGCGGGGACGGTGGAGTGCGGGCCGACGCTGGTGACGTAGGCGGTGTCGGCGTGGGCGTGCAAGGGCGCCGGGATGCGCCAGGTGGTGGGGTTGCGGTCGAGTAGCTGCCCGGTGTCACCGTCGATGGTCAGCCAGCGCAGTTTCGCCTCGTGGGCCATCGCCCGGACGGTCTCGATCGGGACCGGACCGACGCCGGGGATCTCCGCCGGGCTGTCGGCGAGGCCGAGCATCGCCTCGGGGGTGGCGCAGATCTGGACTTCGACCGGCCGGCCGTGCTCGGTCGGGCGGGCGCCGGTGAGCCGCCCGGACAGGTAACCCTCGGCCATCACCCGCAGCCCTTCCGCGCGTAGCACCCCGAGCGGACGCGGGTCACCGGCGTGCTTGCGGTCCAACGCGTAACGGTCGACCGCTTTCTTCACGATCACCGCGTCCAGCAACGGCATCCGGGCGGTCAGCCACGCCATCGCGTCGTCGTCGGCGTCCATCCCGACGTCGGAGTCCTTCGCCGCGTCGGCGTGACGGTCGCGCAGCGTGCGCGGGTGAACTTTCGCGACCGCGCGCCGGACCCGGCGTGCGAACTCGTGCACGCTCAGCGTCTCCGCGTCGGCCAACACCAGTTGCTCCACCGCCGCGCACGCCGCCGGGTCGAGCCGGCCGGTGCCGGCGACGATCTTCGCGACATGCCGGACGGTGATCAACCCATCCGCGAACAGCGCCCGTGTCCCCAGCAGATGCGTCGCCAACCGCCGCGCCCGGTAGACGTCGGTCTGCGCCGCCCCCAACGGGATCCGCAACGCCACCGTCAACTCATGCGGCGCCGAGTCCACGTCCCGGAAGTCCCGCGCGGTCTCCTTCGCGCCGGCCAAGGCGAAGATCGCCGCCGCCTTCCGAGCCGCCTGAAACGACTCCGCGCGATCCAACAACCGGATGTAGCGCGGCATGTCCCCGGGCCCGAGCTCGGCCTGGTCGACCATCGCCAACAACGCCGCCGACCACGCCCCGAACGGCTGCGCGTCGATCCACCGCAACACCACACCCGCCGGAACGCCCGACCCGTTCCACCGCGAACAATCCAACGCCGGGCCGTCCAACGCCATGGCGAACACCTCGTCCGGGACCTCCACCGGGATCTGCGCCATGACCGAAATCTACGGTGAGGGTCCGACAGTTTCCGCCCCAGAAAGGCCTGTGAACAAAGAAGTTTCCAGCGATCGAGCACCGGCGCACTCCGCCAGGGAATACTCAATGCCAGGAGGGGATGGCCATGGCGTTTTACCAGGACCGGGTGCTGCCCCGGTTCATCAACGTCGTGATGAACACGAAGCAGACACGCGAGATCCGCAGCCGCGTCTGCGGGGAGTTGAAGGGCGATGTGGTCGAGATCGGCTTCGGCACGGGCCACAACCTGCCGTTCCTGCCGACCGCGGTGACACACCTGCGCGCCGTCGAACCATCGGCGAGTTCGGTCCAGCTGGCGGGACGCCGCATCGCGGCGTCGCGGGTGCCGGTCGAGGTCGTTGGTTTAGATGGCCAGTCACTGTCGCTTGCCGATCACTCGGCGGATGCCGTGCTGTGCACGTGGAGTCTGTGCACGATTCCGGACCCATATGCTGCGGTGCGGGAAATGCGGCGGATTCTGCGCCCAGGTGGACGCCTGCACTTCATCGAGCACGGGCGCGCCCCCGACGAGAACGTACGGCGCTGGCAGGATCGGCTCAACGGATTCCAGAACCGCATCGGCGGCGGGTGCAACCTCAACCGGGACATCCCGAGCATCATCGAAGCCGGAGGCTTCACCGTGGCGAGCCTCGACACCTACTACGGGAAGGGTGAACCCAAGCCCTACGCCTACATGTACGAAGGCCGGGCCGTCGCCAAACCTTAGGTGGCATTGTTCCCCGACAGGTTCGAGCCGTCAGTCACGAGCGGCCGCCCTAGGACTTGGTGGCCACCGCGCGCAGGAAGAATCCGATGTTGGCCGGTCGCTCCGCAAGCCGGCGCATGAGGTATCCGTACCACTCATCGCCGTACGGGACGTAGATGCGCACCGTCTCGCCTGCGCCGGCCAGTCGCAACTGCTCTTTGGGTCGGACGCCGTAGAGCAGCTGGAACTCATAGCTGCCCTTGGCTCGCCCGGCGCGTTCGACCAGCGCCGACGCGATCGCCACCAGGCGCGGGTCGTGCGTCGCGACCATCGGATAGCCGGGAGCTTGCGTGAGGACCCGAAGGCACCGCACGTAGGACTTGTCGACGTCGAGTCGCGACTGGAACGCGACGCTTTCCGGCTCCTTGTAGGCGCCCTTGCACAGCCGCACCCGTGACCCGGCGTAGGCGAGGTCACGACAGTCGGACTCGGTACGACGCAGATACGCCTGCAACACCGCGCCGACCCAAGGGAAGTCGCCGCGGAGCTCGCGCAGGACGCCGAGGGTCGAGTCGGTTGTGGTGTGGTCCTCCATGTCGAGCGTCACGGTGGTGCCCGCCGCTGCAGCCGCCTCGCAGATCGCCCGGGCGTTGTCGAGGGCGAGTGCCTCGTCGAGCGCCTGGCCGACCGCGGACAGCTTGACCGTCACCTCGGCGCGCGCGGCGAGGTCCTGCTCGGCGAGCCGCGACAACAACGTCACGTAGGCCTTGGTGGTGGCCTCGGCATGGCCGACCTCGGTCGTGTCCTCGCCGAGGTGATCGAGGCTGACTGTGAGTCCGTTGGCGATCAGCGCGGCGGTGACCTGCACCGCGTCGTCGACCGACCTGCCCGCGACGAACCGGCGTACGACGTTGCGCGACACCGGTGCGTTCTCGACGATGCGGCGGACCACGCGGTTGCGGGACGCGGTCAGCAGGACGTCGCGAAGCACCCGGTCAGGCTATCCGCGCCGATGACGTCACACGCCGGATGACCGGCGGCTCACGTCGGTGTCCGCCGGTGCCGCCAGATAGAGCCGGGTGAAGGCCAGCGCCTCGGCCAGGTCGGCCTCGCGTTCGGGGCGGCTCTCGGCCCGGCGGGTGTTGACCTCGACGACCACGGTGCCGGCGAAGCCACTGGTCGCGAGCCGTTCGAGCAGCTCGGCGCACGGCTGGTCACCGCGGCCCGGGACGAGGTGTTCGTCGCGGGGTCCGCCGATGCCGTCAGCGATGTGCACGTGGGCGAGCCGGTCCCCCATGCGCGTGGCCATGTCCATCGCGTCCGACTGGGAGACGGACGTGTGCGACAGGTCGATCGTGAAGTGCCGGAACTCCTCGTCGGCCGGGTCCCAGTCGGGGCTGTAGGGCGTGACCGCCCGACCCCGCGCGCGCAACGGGAACATGTTCTCCACCGCGAACTGCACGTCGGTCTCGCCCGCCATCCGCTGGATGCCGGCGAGAAAGTCGCGGGCATAGTCGCGCTGCCAACGGAACGGCGGGTGGACGACGACGGTCTTGGCACCGAGCAGGTCGGCGGCGTTGCGCGCCCGCACCAGCTTCGCCCACGGGTCGGTGCCCCACACCCGCTGCGTGATGATGAGGCAAGGCGCGTGCACGGCGAGCACGGGCACGTCGTGGTAGTCGGCAAGCCGTTTGAGGGCTTCCGGGTCCTGGCTCACCGGGTCGGTCCAGACCATGACCTCGACACCGTCATAGCCCAGCCGGGCCGCCACCTCGAAGGCGGCAGCGGTCGACTCCGGATACACCGACGCGGTCGACAACGCGACCTTCGCCTCCGGCACCCGCACCACGCCCATGTCACTAGTCTCCCCCAAGCCGTCCGCCACATAGAGTGGGTGCGTGCCCGAGGTCTCCCTCGATTTCCCGCGTCAATGGGTCGAGTTCGTCAACCCCGAAGACGACGAAGAAGTCTTTCGCTGCGACCTGACCTGGCTGTTGTCGAGCTGGACCTGCATCTTCGGCTCCGGCTGCAAGGGCATCGTCAAGAACCGCGCCGACGACGGCTGCTGCTCGCATGGCGCCTACTACGCCGAGAAGGCGGACGAGAAGCGGGTCGAGAAGTTCGCCCGGAAGCTGACCGAGGACGAGTGGCAGTTCCGCAAGCAGGGGCTGAAGACCGGCATCAGCGAGGTCGAGGACGGCAAGCGCCGCACCCGCCGCCTCAACGGTGCCTGCATCTTCCTCAACCGGCCCGGCTTCGCCGCCGGTCAGGGCTGTGCGCTGCACCTGCACGCCCTCAACAGCGGACTGCACCCGCTGGAGACCAAGCCGGACGTCTGCTGGCAGCTGCCGGTCCGGCGCACCTATGACTGGGTCACCCGCCCGGATGACACCAAGGTGCTCGTGACGACGATCGGGGAGTACGACCGGCGCGGGTGGGGGGCCGGCGGACACGACCTGAAGTGGTGGTGCACCGGGGCGACCGAGGCGCACGTCGCGCCGGACCCGCTCTACGTCACCTACGGCCCGGAGCTGACCGAGCTGATGGGCCAGGAGGCCTACGACGTGCTCGTCGGCTTGTGCGAGACGGCGCTGGCCGGCCCGCGCGTGGCGCCGCATCCGGCTGACTAGCACCCGCGACCGCGCGTCGTACGACGGAACTGTCGGCGACCCGGCCTAGCGTTCGCACCATGGTGAAGACCGCGGGCCGGGATCGGTCGGCCTACCGCTGCGACGACTGCGGGCAGGAGGTCGGCAAGTGGGTCGGGCGCTGCCCGGAGTGCCAGGCCTGGGGCACCGTCGTCGAGGTCGGCGCCAAGCCGGGCGTGACCGTGACCGCCGGCCCCGTCAGCGCGCCGGCCCGGCCGATCGCGGAGATCCCCGCCGACGGCGCAGCGCACCGGCCGACCGGCATGGCCGAGCTCGACCGGGTGCTGGGCGGCGGGCTCGTGCCCGGCTCGGTGGTGCTGCTCGCCGGTGAGCCAGGCGTCGGCAAGTCGACGCTGCTCGTCACCGCGGCCGCCCGGATCGCGGAGTCCGGCCGGCGATGTCTGGTCGTCACCGGCGAGGAGTCGACCGCACAGGTGCGACTGCGCGCCGGGCGCATCAACGCGCTCGCCGACGAGCTGTTCCTGGCCGCCGAGACCGACCTCGGCGCACTGCTCGGACACGTCGACGCGGTGGCCCCCGACGTGCTCATCGTCGACTCGGTGCAGACGATCGGCACGACCTCCGTCGACGGCACCCCCGGCGGGGTCACCCAGGTGCGCGAAGTCGCGGCCCAGCTGTCGCGGGTCGCGAAGGAGCGAGGCATCGCGACGGTGCTGGTCGGTCACGTGACCAAGGAGGGCGCGATCGCGGGCCCGCGGGTGCTCGAGCATCTCGTCGACGTCGTACTCCACTTCGAGGGTGACCGGCACTCGCGGCTCCGGCTGGTGCGCACGGTCAAGAACCGGTTCGGACCGGCCGACGAGGTCGGCTGCTTCGACCTCACCGACGCCGGCATCGTCGAGCTGCCCGACCCGTCCGGCCTGTTCCTGTCCCGCATGACCGACCCGGTGCCCGGCACCTGCGTGACGGTGGCGATGGAAGGCCGTCGCGCGTTGGTCAGCGAGGTGCAGGCGCTCGTCGCCAAGTCGAGTCTGCCGACCCCCCGCCGAGCCACCAGTGGTCTCGACTCAGCGCGCGTCGCGATGATCCTCGCGGTGCTGGAGCGGCGGGGCGGCCAGGCGATCGGCGCCCAGGACATCTACACGGCCACCGTCGGCGGGGTCCGTCTCGTCGAGCCGGCCGCAGACCTCGCGGTCGCGCTGGCGGTCGCGAGCGCACAGACCGACCGGCCGCTGGCCGGCGACCTCGTTGCCATCGGTGAGGTGGGGCTGGCCGGTGAGGTCCGACCCGTCAGCGCGTTGGCAGCTCGGCTGCAGGAGGCCGCACGGCTTGGCTTCGCTCGCGCGCTCGTCCCCGACGGCTGCAGCGCACGAGTCGACGGGATGCGCTTGATCGAGGTGGCCGACCTGTCGGCCGCGCTGCTGGTTCTCAACGATTCGGTATCGACTCCCCGCCCCGACAACGTCATCAGGCTCGACGTCGCTCGCTGACGGTTACACTCCGGCTCAGTTCGCACCTACGCGCAACGAGGAGTCCGGTGTCACCCACCGACCGCCCCGACGGCGACCTCATGCGCGCGACACTCGCCGCAGTCGCACCGGGCACCACGCTGCGCGACGGCCTCGAGCGGATCCTGCGCGGCAACACCGGCGGGCTGATCGTGCTCGGCCACGACAAGGCCGTCGAGACGCTGACGACCGGCGGCTTTCCGCTCGACGTCGAGTTCTCCGCGACCCGGCTGCGTGAGCTGGCCAAGATGGACGGCGCGATCGTCCTCGACGACACCTACACCCGCATCCTGCGGGCGGCGACCCATCTGGTGCCAGACCCGTCGATCCCGACCGAGGAGTCCGGCACCCGCCACCGGACGGCCGAGCGGGTGGCCAAGCAGACCGGCTATCCCGTCATCAGCGTCAGTCAGTCGATGCGCATCATCGCGCTCTACGTCGACGGGCGTCGTTACGTGCTCGACGACTCAGCGGCGATCCTGTCCCGTGCCAACCAGGCGCTGGCGACGCTCGAGCGTTACAAGCTGCGGCTCGACGAGGTCAGTGGCACACTTTCCGCCTTGGAGATCGAGGACCTCGTCACCGTGCGAGATGCCGTCGCGGTGAGCCAGCGCCTCGAGATGGTGCGGCGGATTGCGTCGGAGATCGAGGGCTATGTCGTCGAGCTCGGCAGTGACGGACGGTTGTTGTCCCTGCAGCTCGACGAGCTCATGGGTGGTGTAGAGCAAGAGCGAGAGCTCATCGTCCGGGACTACATGCCACCGCCACACGGTCGGCGTTCGCGCAAGGTCGAAGACGTGCTCGCCGAGCTCGACGTGCTGTCCGCGGCCGACCTGCTCGACCTCGGGACCATCGCGCGTGTCTGTGGCTTCGGGACTTCCGCCGACGTGCTCGACTCGGCCGTCTCACCGCGCGGCTATCGCCTGCTGGCCCGGGTCCCCCGGCTGCCCGGCGCTGTCATCGAGCGGTTGGTCGAGCACTTCGGCTCGTTGCAGAAGCTGCTCGCCGCCGGCATCGACGACCTGCAGGCCGTCGAAGGCGTCGGTGAGACGCGCGCCCGGTCTGTGCGCGAGGGCCTCTCGCGTCTCGCCGAGTCCTCGATCCTCGAGCGCTACGTCTGACCCACACCGAGTTGTCGCAGCAGGTGCAGGTCGACGAGCATGACAGGTGCACCGGCATAGCGGCGGACGCCCACGACGTACGACGGCAACGACAGCGGCGTCGCTTCCGCCTCGGGCAGCTCGTCGGGATGCAGCACGGCGATGACCTGGTCGACCGCGATGCCCAGCGCGTCGTGCTCGTCATCCATCACCAGCACGTCCCCACGACCCGGCGCCGCCCGCACGTCGTGCACGGGCAGTGGCGCACCCCGCACGATGATCACGCCGGCGAGCGGAGGCTGCGTGCCGGGCAGCGTCTCGATGCCTTCGAGCCGCACGATCTCGCGCACCTCGTCGAGCGGGGTCGCGAAGGTCTGGTCCGCGAGCCTGAACAGCACATAGCCGGTCGTCATCGCTGCATCTCCCCCCGCGCAACGCCCTCGGCCTGGAGCGCGAGCCGGTGGCACAGCGCGGCCAGCTCGGCGACCGAACGACCACCGAGCTCGGGGGCGACCGCGTCGAAGGGCCGGCTCCCCAGCGTGCCGGCGGCCGCCCGGTAGGAGCGGGCGGCGGCGAGACGTTCGCCGGTGCGTTCGAGGCTGACCCCGAGCAGGAAGTGGGCAAAGCCGTCGTCGGGGTCGAGATAGACCGCCTTGCGAAGCACCACCAACGCTTCGGCGTCCCGGCCCAGGTTGCTCAGTGCAAGGCCGTGCAGATAGTGCGCCTCGCTGCGCAACGGCGTCGCAGTGCCGACCTCGGCCGCGAGATCGGCCGCCTCCGCATAGTTCCCACCCGCAACCGCCGTACGCACCGCGATGATCGGGTCACGCGCCGGCTCCGCGGGCGCCGGTTGCGAGCCGAGCTCGGCGACGAGCCGACGGTCGAGTGGACCGCGGCGACGGTCGGCCCGGGTGGGTCGCGGCTCGTCCTCGGTGCGGCGGTCCGGGAGCACCGCGCGGCGTTCGGCCTCCGGGTCTCCGCTGCGGTAAACGAAGGCATCACCGAGGGAGACGAGGGAGAATGCGTCGCTGACCTGCCAGAGCGTCTCGGCATGACCGAGGAACAGATAGCCACCGTCGCGAAGGCAGCCGTGCAGACGATGCATCAGCCGCTTGGTCGTCGTCCGGTCGAAGTAGATGGTGACGTTGCGGCACAGCACGAGGTCCAGCTCGCCCGGCGCGAACGGCGGCTCATCGGTCACCAGGTTGTGATGGCGGAACTCGACGAGCTCGCGCACCTCGTCGCGGATCACGTAGCCACCGCGATCGGTGTCGAGATAGAAGAATCGCTGCTGGTCGATCGGGTCGGTCATGACGAAAGCGCGCTCGCCATAGCGAGCACTCTCCGCAGCGGCGAGTGCGCGCTTCGAGATGTCAGTCGCGATGATGCGGACGTCCCAGCCGGAGCTCGCGGGCAACAGCTCACGGAGCAGCATCGCGATCGTGTAGGGCTCCTCGCCGGTCGAGCATCCGGCGCTCCAGATGCGCAGGCGCTTGCTGCCGGCGGCCTGTCGCAGCAGCTCCGGCAGCACGTGCTTGCGCAGGGCCCGGATCTGCGGCGGGTTACGGAAGAAGTGCGTCTCCGGGATCGTCACCTCATCGAGCAGCGCCTGCAGTTCACCGCCGCCGACGCCGGTCACCATCGACAGATAGGCAGCGACATCAGCACACGCGTTGGCGCGCATCCGCTCGGTGACGGAGTAGGCGAGCGACTCGCGGCGGGAGTTGTCGAATGCCAACCCGGCGCTGTCGTGCAGCAGCCGCGCGAACGCGGCGAACTCGGCATCGGACAGCACCAACCGCTTCACGGCGCGACCTCCGCCGCCGGCTCGACCGCGGCCCGGCGCGTGCTGAGCTGGCAGAGCGCGCCGCCGACCTCGGGCAACGGCAGCTGCAGCTCGACCGCTCCCAGCGCCATCGCCGCCGCGGGCATGCCATAGACCGCGCAGGTCTCTTCGTCCTGGGCGATCGTGTAGGCGCCCGCGTCACGCATCAGCTTCAACCCGAGTGCACCGTCGCGGCCCATTCCGGTCAGCAGCACACCGACACTGTCAGCGCCCATCGACTCGGCCACCGACGCAAACGTCGCGTCGATGCCCGGCACGTGGTACTGCGTCTTCGCGGGTTCGTGTGTCGTCACCCGCAGCTGGTCGTGCACGATGAGGTTGAGGCCACTGGGTGCCACCGTCACGGTGCCGGGCTGCAAGCGCCGGCCGTTGGCGCCGACGGTCACCGGAAGCGAGCACAGCCCGTCAAGCCACGACGCGAGGCCTTCGATGAAACCGTCGGCCATGTGCTGTACGACGACCACCGCGGCCTCGAGGTCGGCCGGCAGCTCGGCCAGCACCTGTGACAGCGCCTGCGGCCCGCCGGTGGAGGCACCGATGGCGATCAGTCGCACGTGTCGACGAGCGAGCGCGTGTGTCGGGCCGGCGGGGACAGCCGCGACGGGGTCGCCAGTCGGCCGGCGTACCGGTTGTCCCGGGCGCCGGGTCACCATCGTCGTGGCCGGGCCACCGAGCCGACCTCGCGGATGCGTGATCACCTTCACCCGCCCGGCGACACGGATCCGGCGGCGCAATGCCGCAGCAAACTCGTCCAGCCGACTCGCGTCCTGCGGCTTCTCCATCACGTCGACCGCGCCTGCGGCCAGGGCTGCGGCTGCGTTCTCCCGGTCATCTCCGTCCACGAAGGCCGAGTAGACCAGGATCGGTGTCGGCCGGGTGGCCATGATGCGCTCGATCGCCTCGATGCCGTCCATCACCGGCAGGTGCAGGTCCATGAGCACGGCGTGTGGGCGGAGGCGGTCGACGAGGGCGATCGCGTCCCGGCCGTTACGTGCCTCCCCGACGACGGTCAGGCCGGAGTCGGCTTCGATGGCGGCGCGAGCGAACCGTCGCTGGACCGCGGAGTCGTCCACGATGACGACGGTCAGCGGCATCCCGCCACCCGGCTCCGCAGGTGCGGGCGGTGGGGCGACGGTCACGGTGTCCACCTCGAGGGGCAGTCGGCTGGGCAGGCGCTGCTGGAGGCCGTGGCTAGGCCCTGCTGGGGTTGTCGTCGCGAACGGGCTGTTGCTTGAGAGCCGGCGGTCAGCCGGTCAGATGGAAGATCACCGGCGTGGCCTGGACGCCGGCGATGGTGACGTAGAGGCGGTAGGTGCCGGGCTGAGCCTCGGCGAGCCCAGATGGGCAGCCCTGAGCCGACCGGTGGCGATCCCAGACAAGGCCGTAGACGATCGTCTTGCCCGCCTTGAGCCGGGTGCGCGCGAGCACACCCGACAGCGTGCAGTCGGCCGAGGACCAGACCCGGTCCGCGCCGGACAGGACCGTCCAGACCCGGGCGCCGGGCGAGGTCTGGAAGCGGCAGGTCCGACCGGAGACGTTCCGTACGACGGCAGCGAGACGCGGGGTGACGCCGGCCGGGTAGACCGCTGCGTCGGTCGAGGCCGCGACGGCCAGGTCGGCGTGCCGGCAGAGCGTCAGCGCCGGCGTGGTCGACGGCGGCGTGGTCGACGACGGGCTGGTCGAGGGCGAGGCGCTCGGCTTCGGGGTGCTGCTGCCGGCCCCGCAGGCATAGGCCACGAGGGCGACGACCAGCACCAGCACCACGAGCAGAGCGGCGCGGCGTACCCAGTAGACCCCGGCCGGCTCGGGCCCGACCGGGTGCAGCAGCGGGCTCCCGTCCACGTCCCGGATGCTAGGGGTGCGGGTCTCGGAGCCGTGCAAGGATCGGCCGGCGATGACGCAGCCGGCCTTCGGACGCCGGGTGACCCGGTGGTACGCCGGGGCTGCCCGTGACCTGCCGTGGCGCGCGGCGGATGTCTCGCCGTGGGGCGTGCTGGTCAGTGAGGCGATGCTCCAGCAGACGCCGGTGGCGAGGGTCCGGCCGGCCTGGCTGGCCTGGATGTCGCGTTGGCCGAGTCCCGCTGCGCTCGCGGCGGCGCCCGCAGGGGAGGCGGTGCGTGCCTGGGGTCGGCTGGGCTACCCCCGCCGGGCGCTGCGCCTGCATGCCGCCGCCACCGCGATCGTGGAACGTCATGGCGGCGCCGTTCCGTCGTCGGTCGAGGATCTGCAGGCGCTGCCGGGGGTGGGCAACTACACCGCGGCCGCCGTGGCGGCGTTCGCCTTCGGGGCGTCGACGGCGGTGCTCGACACCAACGTGCGCCGGGTCTATGCACGCGTCTTCGACGGGGTCGCCAATGCGACGGGCACTCCGACCGCAAGCGAACGGACGGCAGCGCTCGAACGGTTGCCCGCCGTGGACGCTCCGACCTACAGCGTCGCGGTCATGGAGCTCGGCGCCGTGGTCTGCGTGGCGCGGTCACCGAAATGCACCAGCTGCCCGGTGCGGTCCGACTGCCGCTGGCTGGCGTCGGGTCGACCGGCGCCGGAAGTGGCGCGCCGCGGGCAGAGCTATGTCGGCACCGACCGACAGGCCCGGGGCCGCTTGCTCGGCGTGTTGCGAGAGTCCGTCGAACCGGTCGCCGCCGCGGCTCTCGACGTGGTGTGGCACGACCCGGCACAACGAGCCCGCGCGCTCGACGGACTCGTGGCCGACGGGTTGGTGGAGCCGCTCGCGGACGGACGCTACCGGTTGCCGGCGTGAGCGGGCACCGCGTCGTCCATGCGTTCGCTCACCGCGGCGGGCGGGCGCATGGCCCCGACAACACGCTCGAGACGTTCCGCGCCGCGCTGTCCCTCGGCGCGGTCGGGCTGGAGACCGACGCCTGGCTCACCCGGGACGGCACCGTCGTGCTCGACCACGACGGGGTGCACCGCGCGGCCAAGCGCAGGCACGAGCCGATGGCGGAGGTACGACGCGATGAGCTGCCGGCACACGTGCCGACACTAGACGAGCTGTATGTGGCGTGTGGCACGGACTTCGAGCTGGCGATCGATGTGAAGCTGCCGGAGGTCGGGGCGCGCGTCGTCGAGATCGCTCGCGAGTTCAACGCGACATCACGGTTGTGGCTTGTCGGCGGAACCCCGGGTCTGCTGAGCAGCTGGGGACGTCTCGACCCCGACGTGCATCTGGCGATGACCGTGCGGCCGGCCCAGGGTCGGGCGGCGACGGCGCTCGCCGCGCGCACGGCCGGGGCGGACGCGTTGAACATGCGCTGGATGTGGTGGACGGCACGGCGCGTGCGCCAGGTGCAAGCGATGGGCGTGCTGGCGTTCGCCTACGACGCCCAGTCGACGTTCGCGCTTCGGCGTACCGCGCGCCTCGGTCTCGACGGGGTGTTCAGCGACCATGTCGATCGCATGACCTCCGTGCTCGGCATCGCGCGCTGACTACCCGGTCTTCCGGGTAGCGTCCAGGCCTGGGCGGGAAGGAAGAACGTGGTCCGGTCCTCTGACGGAGGTGAACATTGAGCCGCCGCTGGCTCGTTGCGGTCGCCGTCGCGCTCGGTGGCATCGCGCTCGGCTCCTCCGCGCACGGCGCGGTTTCACTGCGCGGTCTGCACCGCATTCGCCACGTCGTGATGATCGTCCAGGAGAACCGCTCCTTCGACTCCTACTTCGGCACCTTCCCCGGCACCGACGGATTCCCGCGAAGGCATGGCCGGGTGTCGGTATGCGTTCCCGACCCGGCCGTCGGTCGTTGCCAGCGTCCGTATCACGACACACATGACGTCAACGGCGGGGGTCCGCACGACCGGGCTGCGTTCGCGACCGATGTCGACCACGGCCGGATGGACGGGTTTCTCCGCTCCGCGGAGGACGCTGTGACCGGATGCGCCGCCACGGACAACCCGTTTTGTGGCGGTGCACGTCACCCCGACGTGATGGGTTACCACGACGGCAGAGACATCCCGAACTACTGGGCCTATGCGCGCAACTTCGTGCTCCAGGACCACATGTTCGAAGCAGCGTCGTCCTGGAGTCTCCCGGAACATCTGTTCCTCGTCTCCGGGTGGTCGGCGAACTGTCTGGTGCCACTGGTCACCTCGTCCTGCCAGAACTCGTCCGACCAGTTTCCGCAGGGCTACGCCGAAGGCGAGCCGGCAACGACGTACCCGTGGCCAGCCGTGCATTACGACTGGACCGACCTGACCTATCTGCTGCATCGTGCGCACGTCAGCTGGCGCTACTACCTCGACCAGGGTCTTCAGCCAGACTGCCCGCGCGGCGCCATGGCGTGCCCGCCAAGGGCGCAACGCGTTGGCGTCCCGGGGATCTGGAACCCGCTGCCCGCATTCGACACCGTGCACGCCGATGGGGAGCTGGGCAACGTCGTGGCCGTGAACCGCCTGTTCACAGACGCCCGGGCCGGCACGCTGCCGGCAGTCTCCTGGGTCGTGCCCAACAACAACGACAGTGAGCACCCTCCCGCGACGATCAAGGTGGGCCAGTCATACGTCACGCGGATCGTGAATGCGTTGATGCGCAGCCCGGACTGGAAGTCCACTGCCATCTTCGTGACCTGGGACGACTGGGGCGGCTTCTACGACCACGTCCGTCCGCCCGCCGCCGACATCAATGGCTACGGGTTCCGCGTTCCCGGCCTCGTCATCAGCCCCTACGCGCGGACGGGCTACGTCGACCATCAGATCCTGACGACAGATGCCTACCTGAAGTTCATCGAAGACGACTTCCTCGGCGGCCAACGACTCGACCCGCGCACGGACGGGCGGCCCGACCCGCGCCCTACCGTCCGGGAAGACGCTCGGATCCTCGGCAATCTGCTCACCGACTTCGACTTCACGCAACGACCGCGCGCGCCATTGTTGCTCCCGGTGCGCCCACACACTGACCTAACGGGCTAGCGGTCCGGAAGTGCGAGCCAGTCATCCCAGGTGATGTCGCGCCCGACGTGGCGCGGGCTGTGCAGCGGCCATGCGGTTGCGATCCAGGTCGGCACGAAGTCGGTGAGTGCCGCCTCGACGTCACTGCCGACAAGCCTGTCGACGACCCACCATGAGATCTCGGCGTCGGCGCCGAGTTTCTCCGGCGGGTCGATGTAGACGCATCCGAGAAGTTCGGACTCGGCCTCGTCGAACAGCGCGTAGTTGAACGACTCGTGCCGTGCGATCTCCGCTTCGTGGCGGGCGAGGTCCTGCCGATCCTGCTCATGCGTCATCGTCGCCGGCGGCCAGCCCCACGCCTTACCGAAGATGCGCCAGAGACGAGGCTGCGACCCCATGACGGCCGACATGTCCAGATCGACGTCGGAGGCTCTGATCGGTCGGAGGTGGTGGCCGGTCGGCAGGTCGGCGCGCACCGGATGCTCGAAGCTCCCCGGTAACCACGGGCGAGGTTCCGGCGTGGTGGTCATTCGCAAAATCCTGGAGTGCAGGGCTGGGTCTGTCGAGGTCCATCCGGATCTCAGCGGCTAGCAGCGACCGGCCTTGGTGGCCCGGAGCAGCTGCGGGCGGGGCGTCAACGCCGGCATCCCGTTCATGATGTGCCAGCACGAGCGATCACCGCGTGCGGACGAGATTCGCAGGACGCCAACGCCCATGGTGAAGTCCACGTGTCCGCCCGGCGCCACCAGCCGGCGGTGGCAACCGCGACAACCGGTGATGCGGACCGGTCCCGCCGTGTCGTTCAGGAAGCGATAGTGCGGTGCGTAGGTGCGCACCGTCGCATCGGAACGGTGCACCGTCGTCTGCACCGGTGCCGGCGTGGGCGAGGGCGGGTTGGAACCGGAGCAGCCAACGGCAGCCAAGGTGAGAGCGACGACAAACGCGGAAAGAAGGCTGCGGCTCCTGGGCATGCCGGTAGGACGCAACCTGGGGCAAATCGGTTGCGTCCTACCGGGAAATCATGCCTCCGGGGTGGCCGGCTCCTCGGTGCCGGCGGCCGCCTCGACGGGCGGAGCGTCCGGCGCGATCGGTTTGGTCTCGCCACGGAAGTTGAACCGTTGCTGATCGGCGTTGTCGGGATCGTCCTCGACATCGACGACGACGATCTGACCCGCGGTGAGCTCGCCGTAAAGGATCTTCTCGGACAGGATGTCCTCGATCTCCCGCTGGATCGTCCGGCGCAGCGGACGGGCACCCAGGACGGGGTCATAACCCTTCTTGGCGAGCAGCTTCTTGGCCTCGGACGTGAGCTCGATCGCCATGTCGCGGTTCTTCATCTGGGCGTCGACCCGGTTGATCATGAGGTCGACGATCTCGACGATGTTCTCCTCGGTCAGCTGGTGGAAGACGATCGTGTCGTCCACCCGGTTGAGGAACTCCGGCCGGAAGTGCTGCTTCAGCTCGTCGACCACCTTCGTCTTCATCCGCTCGTAGGACGACGCGTCGGTCTGCTCGCCGGCGAAGCCGAGGTTGATGCCCTTCGCGATGTCACGAGTGCCGAGGTTGGTCGTCATGATGATGACCGTGTTCTTGAAGTCGACCGTGCGACCTTGCGAGTCGGTGAGCCGGCCGTCCTCGAGCACCTGGAGCAACGTGTTGAAGACGTCCGGATGCGCCTTCTCGACCTCGTCGAACAACACCACCGAGAACGGCTTGCGGCGCACCCGCTCGGTGAGCTGTCCGCCCTCTTCGTAACCGACGTAGCCGGGGGGCGAACCGACGAGCCGCGAGACCGTGTGCTTTTCCATGAACTCGCTCATGTCGAGCTGGATCAGCGCGTCCTCGTCGCCGAACAAGAACTCGGCGAGCGTCTTCGACAGCTCGGTCTTGCCGACACCTGACGGCCCGGCGAAGATGAACGAGCCGCCGGGACGCTTCGGGTCCTTGAGACCGGCACGAGTACGCCGGATCGCCTGTGACACCGCCTTGACCGCTTGCTCCTGGCCGATGACGCGCTTGTGCAGCTCGTCCTCCATGCGCAGCAGCCGGGCCGTCTCCTCCTCGGTGAGCTTGAACACCGGGATGCCGGTCCAGGTCGCCAGGACCTCGGCGATCTCCTCGTCGGTGACCTCGGCGACGACGTCCATGTCGCCGGCCTTCCACTCCTTCTCGCGCGTCGCCTTCTCGGCCAGGAGTGTCTTCTCCTTGTCGCGCAGCGACGCGGCCTTCTCGAAGTCCTGCGCGTCGATCGCGCTCTCCTTCTCCCGACGTACGCCGGCGATCTTCTCGTCGAACTCGCGCAGGTCCGGCGGCGCGGTCATCCGACGGATGCGCATCCGCGAACCCGCCTCGTCGATGAGGTCGATCGCCTTGTCGGG
>JAVEEH010000050.1 GCA_030840545.1 Frankiaceae bacterium
AGGCGAGGCGTGGCGTGACCAGATCTGGTTCCACGAGTATTTCCACGGTGACACCGGCGCCGGGCTCGGCGCCTCGCACCAGACCGGCTGGACCGGGCTCGTGATCGACCTGCTCATGCGCGCGCACCGCCCCTGACCCCCGAGGGTCAGGCCTGGAGGTCGACGACGACCTTGATGTCGTCGGGCTGGCGATCGAGTGCCCTCGGCCACTCGGCGAGCGGCACCCGCCGGGTGATGAGCTGCGCCAGCCACGCCTTGTCGGCGAGGGCGAGAGCCGCAGCCGCCTGCTGGTAGTTGCGCAGGCCGGCGTTGACCGAGCCGAAGACGACCTCGTTCTCGAGCACGATCATCTTGTTGATCGCGTCGGCCTTCAACTCGATCGCGTGCGTGCCGGGCGAGATGCCGGTGAGGCAGACGATGGCGTTGGGAGCGCAACGCCCGATCACGTCGAAGACGATCGGCCCGACGCCGGTCGCCTCGATGACGACGTCCGGCGGCGCCGGCAGGTCGTCGAGCGACGTGACGTAGGTCGCGCCGAGCTCGCGCACCATGGCCGGCTTGGCCCCGTCGGTCACCCGGTCGAGGACGGTGACGGCAAGGCCGCGTTGACGCGCCAGCAGCGCGGCCAACATGCCGATCGGGCCGGCGCCGGTCACCAGCACGTGCTCGGGTGCCCAGAACGCCCGCTTCGCGATCGCGTCGGTCTGGTCCCAGGCCTTGGCGACCACCGACGTGGGCTCGAGCAGCACCCCGAGCGGGCCGAGGCCGGCGTCGAGCTTGATGGCGAACTTCGGCGCGACCCGCCAGCGCTCGGAGCCATAGCCGTCCTGGGCCTTGATGCCGCGCTCGGTGAACTCGCCGTTGCGGCAGAAGTCCCACTGGTCCTGAGCGCAGGCACCGCACGGCTGGGGGTCAGGTCGTCGTACGACGCCGGCGACGAGGTCGCCGGTGGCCAGCCCGCTGTCGGCGGGCGCCTCGAGCACGCGGCCGAGCGACTCGTGGAACAGGACCAGCCGCTTGTGCCCGGGAGGCGGCTGCCCGTAGCCGTCCTTGGCGATCTCGACGTCCGTGCCGCAGACACCGACGAACAGGCCCTCGACGAGGACCTCACCGTCGGCTTCCGGCGGCTCGCCGATCTCCTCGACCCCGGCAGTCGCCAGGTCGCCGGGCACCAGCGTGCAGGCCTTCACGACATTCCCCTTGCGGTCAGCGGTGATAGCCCGGGACGAGCTCGTGCGCGAGCTGTTCGAGGAACAGGCCGATGTCGGTGACGATGCCGATCGCCTGCGCGCTGCCGCGGTCGGCGAGCTTGGTCACCGTCGCCGGGTTGATGTCCACCGCGACGAGCGGCACGGACGCCGGCAGGATGTTGCCGGTCGCGATCGAGTGCAGCATCGTCGCGACCATGATGGCGAAGCCGACGCCGTCGAGCAGGCCGCGCATCGCGCGCTGCCCCTCGATCACGTCGGTGTAGACGTCGGGCAACGGGCCGTCGTCACGCACCGAACCGACGAGCACGTAGGGCTTCTTGGCCTTGACCATGGCGTGCATCACGCCCTTGGTCAGCACGCCCTGCTCGACCGCGGCCGCGATCGAGCCTGCCGCGCGGATCGTGTTGATGGCACGGATGTGATGTTCGTGACCGTGCTCGACACCTTGCCCGTGCGAGAGGTCGACGCCGAGCGACGTGCCATAGAGCGCGGACTCGATGTCGTGCGTTGCCAGCGCGTTGCCGGAGAAGAGCACATCCACCCAGCCGTGCTCGACGAGCGAGGCCATCGGCAACGCGGCGCCGGTGTGCACGACCGCAGGGCCGGCGACCCACAAGATGCGCGCGCCGTCACCCTTGACCTCGCGCATGCGGTCGGCGATCTGGTGCACCCACAGGGCTTGCGGCTTTTCACTGGACACGCTCGAGGACATGAACTCGAAGACGTCACCGATCGCCTTGTGCTCCCGCGGCGGCAGCACGACCTTGACGCCGCCGGCTCCACATACGATGTCCGCGCCGGCGCGCACGTCACTGACCGGAACCGTGCGGACCCGGCCGTCGCTCACGACCAGCCCGCAGTCCATCTCCGGGTGCTCGACCGGCACCCAGCCGCTGGCGAGACGGACGACGGTTTCGAGGTTGGTGCTCGAGTAGAAGTCGTCCGGGAACACGCCATCCGCCGGCGCGGGCCGGGTCATCGCCTGTCCAGGGTCGACCTGGTTGACACCGTGCGTCTGCAACCGCATGAGCAGCCGTTGCAGCTCTTCGTTGCTCTGCGCGAGCACGACGATGCGCGCGTAGGACTCGTCCTCGTGGTTCTTGCCGACGTCGAGACGCTCGATGGTGTAGTCGGCGCCGTAGTCCAGGACGTCGTCGAGGATCCGGGCAAGCACGCCGGAGTCCATGAGGTGCCCGGTGATCTCGACCGTCTCGGTGACCTGCACGGCGACAGGTTAGGGCACCGCCGCGCTCTCAGACGACCGCGCCGTCGTCCCAGCCGGAGTCTGTCGGTGGGCCGTTGCGCATGTGCCAGATGATCGACGCGACGCCACCGAGGATCGCGACGATCGCGACGACGTTGAAGCTGCCGTCGGCGAAGTTGGTCCCGAGGATGAGCAGTCCGACGGCCATCGACACGAGCGCAGCGACCGTGGCCCGGCGCAGCCGGGGCAACGGCGGTGGCGGTGGCGGCACGAAGTGCTCGTCGTCGCGCTCGACCGCGCTGTCGTCGTCGGTGTCGACGTCTGCGCCGGCACGCTGCGGCTCACCCAGGCTCTCCGCGTCAGGCCAGCTCGGCATTGGTGCGTCGGGCGTGGACTGCAGCGACGCGAGGACCTGCTGCCAGGCCGCGTCGAAGTCGGGGTCGGCGTCGCGGCTCGCCGGGTCGGCCGGAGCCGGCGGGGTGACCGCCTCGACACGTTCGACCTCGAGGATCTCGCGGGCGCGGGTCACCTGCTGGCCGTCGACCCACAGCCGGTCGATCGGGCGGTCCGGCAGCTTGGCCTCCAGATAACCGAGGGTCGCGCCCGGCGTCGGCGCGGCGTAGGCAGCGATGCCGACGTCACGCAGCGCCGTCAGCAGGGCGTCGGCGACCCGCGGGTCGAGGTCGGCGATCGCGGTGTAGCCCGCGCAGCGCAGGCCGTTGTCGCGCGTCCCACGACCGGGGCCGTCAACGTCCATGCACGAACTTCAGCGTCTCGTCGATGATCAGGGGCAGGTCGTTGTCCATCGTGGCGACGTGGAAGCTGTTCTCGAGCACGATCTGGCGCTTGTTGGTGGAGGCGGCGCCGTCCATCAGCCGGGTGGAGTTCTCGGGCTCGACGACGTGGTCGTCCCGGCTCGTGATGACGAGCAACGGCTGGGTCAGCTTGTCGAGCTCGGCGTTGGTGAGCTTCCACAGCCGGGACAGCTGGTAGGCGGCCTTGACCGGCAAGCGGTCATAGGCGGGCTCGACCGTGTCCGGCTTCTTGATGTCGTTGCCGACGGGCGGGAACGACGGGACGAGGAAGCGCACGACCGGCAGCAGCTTGGCGTCCTTGCGGGTCGTGAACAGTGACGGGTTGACGACGACGACACCCGCGACGTCGGCGCCGCGCTCCTCGGCGAGCCGCAAGGCCACGGTGCCGCCCATCGACAGCCCCATGACGAAGGTGCGCTCGCAGCGGCTCCGCACGTCGTCGAACGCACGCTCGAGGGCGGCGTACCAGTCCTGCCAGCTGACCTTGTTGGCGTCCTGCCACCGGGTGCCATGGCCGGGCAGGCGGGGGATCCGCACGGTCAGGCCGGCTGCCGCGAGCGCCTCACCCCAGGCGCGCAGGCTCCCGGGCATGCCGGTCAGGCCGTGGCAGAGCACGGCGCCGATCGGGCCACCCTCAGCGTGGAAGGGCTCGGCTTCCGGCCGTAAGGACACAGTTCCCCCTCTCGTCATTCGATCGTCGCACGCCGGATCCCGCAGCCTGCAGCGGCCTGTCGGTAACATTCGGGTGCAAAGGTGACAGGGGCCTGGCCGGTCTTGGCCATTGCCGGGCTATGGGGGTGGTCCCTAGGCTGGCCAGCAGAGCGAGGAGGGGAGGCGCGGCGTGTTCTACCACTTTCTGAAGTACGTCGTGCTCGGCCCGATCCTCAAGGTGCTGTTCCGCCCGTGGGTCGAAGGCGTCGAGAACCTCCCCAAGGACGGCGCCGCGATCCTCGCGAGCAACCACCTGTCGTTCTCCGACTCGATCTTCCTGCCGCTGAGCGTGCCGCGGCGGATCACCTTCTTGGCCAAGTCCGACTACTTCACCGGGCGCGGGCTCAAGGGCCGGCTGACCGCCGGCTTCATGAAGGGCGCCGGCCAGGTGCCCATCGACCGCAGTGGCGGGCGGGCGAGCGAGGCGGCGCTGCGCAAAGCGCTGGAGATCCTCGGCGACGGCGACATGCTGGGCATCTACCCGGAGGGCACCCGGTCGCCGGACGGCCGGCTCTACCGCGGCAAGACCGGCATCGCGCGGATGGCTTTGGAGGCCGGCGTACCGGTCATTCCCGTCGCGATGATCAACACCTTCGACGTCCAGCCGCCCGGCCAGGTGATCCCCAAGATCCAGCGCATCGGCATCCGGATCGGTGAGCCGCTCGACTTCTCCCGCTATGAGGGCATGGAGGGCGACCGGTTCGTGCTGCGGTCGATCACCGACGAGATCATGTATGAGCTGATGCAGCTCTCCGGCCAGGAGTACGTCGACACCTACGCGACGAAGGCCAAGGAAGACATCGCCGACGCCCGGGCTGCGGCCCGCGAGGCGCTGGTGGCCGACGACGCCGGGCTGATCGGCGCCGGCCGCAAAGCCTCCTAGCCCCCACGCCACAATCGCGGCATGCGGCCCCTAGAAGGGCCCTATGCCGCGATTGGTTAGAGGCGGGACCAGCCTTTGCTGCGCTGGACGCCCTGCTGCCAGCGGGCATAGCCGGCGTCGTCGCGCGCCCCGGGCTCGAAGCGCCGGTCCAGCCGCCAGGTCGCGGCGAGCTCGTCGGTCGAGGACCACACGCCGGTGGCGAGCCCGGCCAGGAACGCTGCACCCAGCGCGGTGGTCTCGGCGACCTGCGGACGTCGTACGGCGACCTGGAGCTGGTCGGCCTGCAGCTGGCACAGCAGGTCGTTGGCGGCAGCCCCGCCGTCGACGGAGAGCTCGGGCAGGTCGATGCCGGCGTCGCGGGTCATGACGTCGACGACGTCGCGCACCTCGAAGGCGATCGCCTCGAGCGCGGCCCGGACGAGATGCGCGCGGGTGGTGCCGCGGGTGAGCCCGAGGATCGCGCCGCGGGCGTCGGGGTCCCAGTGCGGCGCGCCAAGCCCGGTGAGTGCGGGCACGAACACGACGCCGCCGGTGTCGTCGACCGTGCGTGCGAGCGCGTCGGTCTCGGCGGCGGTGCCGATGATGCCGAGGCCGTCGCGCAGCCACTGGACCGCGGCGCCGGTGACGAAGATGGCGCCTTCGAGCGCGTAGACGAGGCCGTCACCGAGGTCCCAGGCGACGGTCGTCAAGAGGCCGGCGTCGGAGCGGACAGGGGAGCGCCCGGTGTTGACGAGAACGAAGGAGCCGGTGCCGTAGGTGCACTTGCTGGTGCCCGGGGCGAAGCACGCCTGGCCGAACAGCGCGGCTTGCGGGTCGCCGGCGAAACCGGCGATCGGCAGGGCGAGTCCGAGGAACGCCGCCGGGTCGTTCGCCGGTGTCGCCGGCG
>JAVEEH010000066.1 GCA_030840545.1 Frankiaceae bacterium
CTTGTCGCGACTACTGCGGCAAAGGCCAACGCGATCGATACGCTCGGCAACAGAACAGCGCGGCGCAAGACGCCGGAGCGGCGGATCATCGCGAACATCTCTCCCCTTTCCCTTGCCGATAGACGGCGGGGGTCCTTCGTACCGCACTGGGGCATTCTCGACTCGCCAATACGGGAATCCAGCACCGGCTGGTGGTCCTGGGTTTCGCGGGTTCAAGTCCCGTCACGGGTTGCGCAGTCGATTGCTCCACAGGTCACGGAGCTTCATCGACACGTGCTCGACGTACCAGCCGCTGGGGTCCGGGTTCGGACGCTTCGGTGTCGTTCCGGCGCGTGCGCGCGCGAGGGCCGCTGGCAACGCGGCGAGCGTGATCTCGCCGTAGCCCTCGGACTGTGGAGGTCGGACGGTGTCGACCGTCGAGTACTCGATCAGCCGGCGGATGCGGCCCGGCGATGCATCGCGGTGCGCGTTGCGTGCTGCGTTGACCAACCGGGCCGCGAAGCCGGCGACGAACGGCGACGCGAAGCTCGTCCCGGTGACGCTCATGTAGGCATCGTTCGCAGAGTTGGTCGCGGTATGAACGGCCGAGTTCGCGGTCAGCTCGGGATCGGTACAGAACGTGAGACCCTGCACGTCGGCAGCTCCGACCGCGAGGGCGCTCGTGGAGTCACCGAACCCGGTCGCCCAGCCCGGCTCCCCCGGCAGCCCGGCGTTGGCCCAGCCGTTGCCGTTGCCGAGGACGACCATGATGCCCGCCTTGGTAGCCGCGTCGATGGCGTCGAGCACGTCCGCGTCGAGCACTGCCGGTGACGGCGCGATGGTGCCGATCGAGATATTGATGACGGAGGCGTGGACCGTGCGGACTGCCCACCGGATCGCCGGAGCGAGCTCTGCTGCTCCGGTTCCGCCGTGGTTGAGGACCTTGGCTACGGCGAGGCGATAGCCAGGCGCCGCGGATCGCGTCTGCACCGGCGTGCGGTTCAGCCCGACGGCCAGCGCGGCGACACCTGTGCCGTGTCCGGTGGTGTAGTCGTCGTAAGGCTGCGCGACCTGCGGGTCCCATGTCTGGCCCGGCGCGGGCTCGACGATGCGCTTCTTCTTGTCCGTGGTGAAGTCCCACCAGGCGACGACCTGATCGTCCCTGGACTTCGGGCCGCGATAGTCGAACTCCTCATGCGTCACCCGCACGCCGGTGTCGATCACGGCGATGATGGGCGACCCGGCGACGACACCGCCACGCGCGGTGGCATGCGCCGGCGCCAGCGGCACAAGAGTGCCCATCGCCAACGCGGCCAGCACGGCCCCCCGCCACATGCCGGGAGATTTCGACGGGCGCGTCGACATCCCTGCTGTGGCGCGAGCGGCAAGGATGCTCTCGGCCGGGTTTCCTCGACTCGCGCTTCATGCTCCGCCGGCACGTTCGACCGCGGGTGCGCAGTAGACATGTTCAACGAGAGGTTCGCCGGCGCCGATGTCGACGGTGACGGTTCCGGCCCGTTGCCATCCGCGCCGCTCATAGAGGGCGATCGCCTGCGTGTATCGCAACCAGACGTCCAGAACGGGCCATTTCCCGAGCGCGCGGGCCTCGTCCGCCGCCGCTTGCAGGAGCTCGTCTCCGTAACCGTGGCGACGGTGCTCCGGATGGACGAGCAACCGGGCAACCACGGCCAGCTGATCGGCTGATCGACCGAGTGCCTCGGCGGCGGCCGCAAGGACAGCCGGCGCCGTGTCGCGGTGGAGTGCCACGTGCCCGACGACTCGGTCGTCGACGGTCGCCACCCATGCTCCGATGGCGTCGCGGTTGACGATGAACGCGCCCATGTCGTCCGGCAGCCGAGCCGGGTAGCCGTCGGTTTGGTGCACCAGGTGCGCAAGAGCGACGCACTGTTCGAGGTCATCCGGGGCCCGCCGCCGTATCGCCACGGGCCCAGCCTGCCCGACGCCGGGCGCAACGCGGCGGTCATCGGGCCATCGTGAAGGTTCAGCCTTTACTCATGATCGGCGGCTAGCGTCCGTCCACGTGGCGGCCGATGTGGCATCCGGCGCGGAAGCCGCTCGTCCCGAGTCCTCCGGCACAGGCCACGGCTCCGACGAACCCAGTCCGCCGCTGCCACCGGGGGCGGACGAGGTCACCCGAAAGCCCCGGCCGTGGCTGTTCTGCCTCGCGGCGTACGCCGTAAGCCGGCTGTTCGTTGCTGTCGGTGCGCTGGCTGCTGTCATCTGGCCGGCTCGTGGCGTCCTGCCGGTGTCGCTCAGTCAGTTTGCGAAGCGGAGGGACGGTTGGTGGTACCTCTACATCGCGCGGCACGGTTACCCGCGAACGCTGCATCCGTTGGCACTGTCGCACGTGAGGTGGAGTCCGTGGGCGTTCTTCCCCGGCTATCCCGTTCTGCTGCGGGGCGCCCACCTGCTGCTGCCTATCAGGTACGGCCTCCTCGCAGTGGGAGTGTCCGCCGTGCTCGGGCTGACGGCGGTCCGGTCCGTCTACCACCTCGGCCAGACCGTGTCGGGGGCGGAAACGGCCAGATGGTCCGCTGCTCTCTTCGCTGCGTGGCCCGGCTCCGCCGTGCTCAGCATGGCCTACAGCGAGGGCCTGTTCATCACGGCCGCCGCGGTTGCACTTGCGGCGTTGGTACGCCGGACGTGGTGGCTCGCCGGCCTCGCCGGTTTGGTGGCTGCGGTCGCCCGCCCTGCCGGCGTCGCAATCCTTGCCGCAGCCATCGTCGCGGCCGCTACCGATCTTCGCCGGACGCGCAGCCCGCGGGCCCTTCTCGCGCCCGCCCTGACGGTGGCCGGGCCGTTGGCGTTCGCACTCTACGGGCGAGCGCGCACCGGAGACATCCTGGTTTGGAGGCACGCCGAGAACCTCTGGCACCAGCGGCTGGACCTCGGCGTCGGCTTCTTCACTTCGTGGGGCACAGCCCTCGTGACCGGGGGCCGGAAGCTCGTCCGTTCAGCAACCACTGCGATGGGGCTCACCGCGGTCGTCGCCGCAGCGACGATCACGTTGCGCAGCCGCCGACGGCTCGATCTGGTGCTGGTTGCCTACACCGCCGTTGCCCTCGCGCAGATGCTCGGCTACAGCCTGGTGTTCACCAAACCGCGGTTCGTTCTCGCCCTGCTGCCGCTGTTCGTCTGGGTGGCGATGGCCGGGGCGCGCCGCCGGCTTGCGGTTGCCTGCGCTGTCTGTCTCGTCTTGCTGGGCGTGTTCTCGTACGCGTATCTCACCGTCCTCACGCCGTGACGGGAGATGACTTCGACAAGACGTAGCGACGCGGGAGCGGTCGTCAGTCAACCGGCCGAAATCCGGAGCACATGATGCGCATCCAGCCGATCTTGCCGTCGCGCTCCGAGAAGTACGCCTGCTGCTCGACCACGTGGTTGCCGTCGCCGTTGCGAATCCTGAACCGATAGCCGACGCGCTCGCGATCAGCAAAGGCATCGGTCTCGATGACGTCAATGTGCTCAATGATGTCGCTGTCGTCGAACCATTGGCTGAGTGCACCGATCACGTCCTCCGGAGCATCTGCCTCCCAGACCTTGCGTGGTGTCATGGCTCGAAAGTCGAGCTGCGGATGGAGCAGCTCGCGCACGCGATCGTGGTCTTTCGCCGCGATCCCGCGCGCGAACTCCTCGCCCAGCGATGTGGTCATGAACGGATCGTCGCACTGAGCGGGCCATCTGCCAACGAGATCAGTTGCCGGGTGACGGTCCAGGTGAAGCGTCGCGTGCCTTTTCCTCGGCAGCGCGCGAAGCACTCTCGCCGGCCTCGTGCGCAGGATCCGTGTTGGAGTGGCCGCGGGGACCGCCGAAGCCGGCCGGAGGCACGCCGGTGGCGTCCGCCTTCTTCTCCGCGGCGGCACGGGCCGCGCTCTCCCCGGCCTCATGCGCGGGATCCGTGTTCGAGTGCCACTTGGTGCCCGGCGACGACGTGGACGAAGGACTCGGATTCGTCGCTGCTTGCGCGGAACCCAACATCCCGGCGCCGATCACACCTCCCGCTACGCCCGCAGCCAGCAGGGCGGGGATGAGCATCTTGTTGTTCACGACTCATGCCTCCTCAACAGAAACAGCCGGACGTAGCGACGATGGTCGGCGGGCCTGGGTCCACGCTGTGCCGGACCTGTCAATCGGCTGGCAGTTCGGCGATCGGGGTGGGGGGCCGGTCGACGCGGCCCCCACCCCGACGGATCAACCGCTACTGGTTGTCGGACCTGCGCCATTCGGCGGGCCGTAGGTGGCGGTGCCGTTGTTCTCCGCCGCCTCGCGGGCGGCGCTCTCACCCGCCTCGTGTGCAGCCGTCTCGTTGCTCGCGTGCGTGGTGCTGCTCGTCGTCGCCGCCGGGGTCGTCGCCGCGTTCGCGGTCCCGAACATCGTTGCGCCGAGCGCACCGCCAGCCACAGACATCACGGCAATGGTCGTCGCCGCAAGCGCCTTGCGAACCTTCATGGCCTGCTCCTCTCGTGAAGCCCGGGTGGCTCCTGGAACAACCATGCCGACCACAACTGATGACGATCTGACGGTCAGATGCCAATGGCCTGTGAGCCTCGAGCTGCGTAAGGTTGCCCGATGATCGAGCACGTCGCGTTCGGCCGGACCGGCCACCTCAGCTCTCGCGTCATCTTCGGGGCGGCTGCCCTCAGCCGGGTCGACCAACGCACGGCCGACAGCATCCTTCCGTTGCTGCACGAGTTCGGCGTGAACCACATCGACACCGCGGCGATGTACGGCGACGCCGAGCTGCGCCTTGCTCCCTGGCTGCGCGCCCACCCGGCCGAGTTCTTCGTCGCGACCAAGACCCATCACCGCGAGGGTGACGCGGCCCGGGCGAGCCTGGAGCGGTCGCTGCACCGGCTCGGTGTCGACCACGTCGACCTCATCCAGCTGCACAACCTGGTCGAACCCGAGGAGTGGGAGGTCGCCCACGCACCGAGCGGTGCGCTCGAGGCCATGCGGCAGGCGCGCGACGAGGGTCTCGTCAAGTTCATCGGCGTCACCGGGCACGGTCTGCGGATCGCGGAGATGCATCTGCGCAGCCTCGAGCGCTTCGACTACGACTCGGTCCTCCTGCCCTACAACTTCACCTTGCTGCGTGAGCCCAGCTATCGCGCCCAGCTCGTACGGCTGTTGGCTGTCTGCGCCGACCGCGGGACCGCGGTGCAGACCATCAAGTCGGTCGCCCGCCGGCGTTGGGCTGACGGGAAGCCCGGAGCAGGCGTCACCCGCCAAAGTTGGTACGAGCCGCTCACCGACCCGGCCGCGATCGCCCGGGCAGTCCGTTTCGTGCTGGCCGACCAACAGGTCTTCGTCAACTCGTCGTCCGCGCTCGACGTGCTCCGTCCCGTCTTGCACGCCGCGGACACGCCGGGGCCTGCCCCGTCGGAGGAGGAGCTCACCGCCGACGTCCAAGACTTCGCCATCAGCCCGCTCTTCGACGGCGGGGCCCTGGAGCGCATCTGACCAGCGCACAAACCGGAGCAGGAACTCAGGGCGCGAGGACGAACTACCCGCGGGTGAAACGGATTCGGCTGGCCCTCGCGGCTGGCCTGGCCGCCGCGACGGTCATGACGATGCCGGCCCTGGGTCAGCCGACGTCGCAGCGGTCCGGAGTGCTGACGGTGTCGGCGCCGCACACGGCGTCGACCCAGGTGCGGCTGCTGAGCCGCGTGCACATCGACGCCGAGAAGTACGCCTTCGGCGTGCCGCAGCAGGTGCTGGCCAAGGCCGGCCACTACGGCGGACTCGTCATCTACAAGGGGTCCTTCCCCGTCTTCGGGCTGATCGTCGACGCATCCGTCGCGGCTCCGATGGTGTTCGGGCAGGTCAACCCGAGGCTGAACCCGGGCGTCTACACGGTCGTCGTCATCGGGGACAAGCACGTCCGCATCAACCTGCCGCTGACCGGCGGCGGCTACAGCTACGCCCTGCAAGCGCGAGCCGGTGCGCACGTGCGCCGCGTCAGCGCCCAGGGTTCGCTCGCCGGGCCGGTCGGACTCGGCTACACCACAGCGCCGGTCAAGCTCTGGCAGGCCAGCACGATCGCCTTCGCCTACAGCGTCCAGACGAACTCGTCCCAGGCGTCACGGATCGAGGTCTGCCTGTCGGACAAGGCCCAGCCATGTGCACCGACGAACGAACGCGAAGGGTTCGACTTCGTGCTGCTGACGCCGGGCTCGATCGGCGGCGGTTACTCCGTCGAGGAGATGTTCGCCTATCCGGGCGACATCGGGGCGGGGTCCTACTACGGCGTCGGAGACGACCAGAACCTCGGCGTCACGAAGTCGGCTCGCCTGGTCTGCTACGTCATCGGCTGAGCTTTCTCCTGCGGCATCAGCCGTGCGTCCGGTCCCCCGTCCCACATCCTTCACGCGGACGACACATGGTCGAAACCCCAGGGCGCGACCGTCGGATGGCCGGATGAGAGACGGAGGTCACGACGATGGCAGCACATCTGCGCGTGAGCCTGACCGACCGGCCCGGGGCGCTCGCCGGCCTGGCGCGTGCCCTCGCGGCCGCCGGAGCCAACGTGCTGTCCCTGACGGTGGTGGAACGCGAACAGGGCCGCGCCGTCGACGACCTGCTCCTCGACTGGCCCTATGCGCGTCCGTTCGACGCGGTCATCGACGCCGTCGCGGGTTGTGACGGCGCTCGCCTGCACGGCCTGCGACATGTGACGGTGACAGCTGCAAGTCGCGACACCGACGTCATCCAGCAGGTCATCGAGCAGCCCCAGCGTGCGATCGACACGATGGTCGATGCCTTGCCGCACCTGCTGCTCGCGGACTGGTGCGCGGTGTTCGACCGGCGGTGGCCGCGCGAAGTGGTCCATGGCACTCCGGGCAGCCCGTTGCCGTTGCCGGAGACCACGGGTCCGCTCGACCGGCCACGCGCGTTCCTCGTCGGCGACGAGGCGATGGTGCTGCTGCAGGTGCCCTCGACCGCGCTGCGCATGCTGGTCGGCCGGTACGACGGACCTGCGTTCACCCGCAGCGAGGTCGACCGGGCAGCGGGGCTCGTCAACGTGGCCGCAGACATCGTGCGCATGGCCTATCGCGCACCGGTGAGCCCTACCCCGATCGGACCGACTGCCCAGCTCCTGGAGTCAGCCCCGGCCGTCGCCGGCCACTGCGCCTAGACCCGCAGCCAGACGGTCGACTCAGGCGGCACCGTCACCGAGCCCGCGTCGACCACTGGCCGCTCGGCCGAGCTCAGCAGCACCTCCGCCGAGCCGGTGAGCTGAACCACGCGCGCACTGCCGGCCGCGTTCATCGCGGCGACGAAGCTCCGGCCGGCGCGGGTCGCGCGGCTCACGACCACGCAGTCGTCCGGTGCCGCCGGCCACGACACCTCGCGCCGCAGCGAAGGCAGCAGCGCACGCCTCGCCGCGAGCGCCCGTCGATAGAAGCTGAGCGTCGACTCCTCGCTCGCCACCTCGGCCTCGACGTTGCGGGTTTTCGCCTGCGCGTCGAAGGGCAGCCACGGCGGGCCGGTGGTGAAGCCATAGCCCGGCGCGGTCGACGTCCACGGCATCGGCGTCCGGCAGCCGTCCCGGCCGACCTCGCCGGAGCGGAACCAGGTCGGGTCCTGACGGGCTTCCGGCGGCACGTCGCTCTGCTCGAGCCCGAGCTCCTCCCCCTGGTAGAGGTACGGCGAGCCGGGCAGCGCCAGCAGCAGCGCTGTTGCAGCTCGCCCGCGTCGTACGCCGCGCTCGCCTCCGCCGTAACGCGTCGCGTGCCGGATCAGGTCGTGGTTGGACAGCACCCAGGTCGGCGATGTTCCCGGTCGGACGAACACCTCCAGGGACTTGCGAATCGTGGCGCGGAACGCCGCGGCGTCGAACGGGGTCTTCGCGACACTGAAGTTGAACGCCTGCTGCAGCCGGGTGCGCCCGACGTATTTGCCCACCCGGTCCATGTCATAGAGGAAGACCTCGCCGACCAGGCTCCGATCGTCATAGCTGTCGATGACCTCACGCCACTCCCGCCAGACATCGAACACCTCGTCGCGGTCCCAGCCATGCTGGTCACCATCGCGCAGCTTCGGGTCCTTGTAGAGCGCATGGGCGACGTCGATGCGAAACCCGTCCACGCCGCGATCGAGCCAGAACCGCAGAATCGAGAGGAACTCGGCGTGCACCGCCGGGTTGCGCCAGTTGAGATCGGGCTGGGAGGAGTCGAACAGGTGCAGGTAGTAGTCGCCGCTCGCCGCATCGAACGTCCAGGCCGACCCGCCGAAGACGGACTTCCAATCGTTGGGTGGCGACCCGTCCGGGCGCGGTGGCCGAAACATGTACCAGTGCCGGCGCGGCGACGCGGGGTCGGCGAGGGCTTCCCGAAACCACGGATGCTCGCTGCTGGTGTGGTTGGGCACGATGTCGACGAAGACACGCAGGCCGAGACCGTGCGCGGTTGCCAACAGCCGGTCGAACTCCGCCAGTGACCCGAACCGCGGGTCGACGTCGCGGTAGTCCGCCACGTCGTATCCGGCGTCGCGCATCGGCGAGGGATAGAACGGTGTCAACCAGATCGCATCGGCGCCGAGGTCGACGATGTAGGGCAGTCGTTCGCGGATGCCCGCGAGGTCGCCGAGCCCGTCGCCGTCGGAGTCGGCGAAGCTGCGCACGTAGACCTCGTAGACGACGGCGTCACGCCACCAGGCGCGGGTCAAGGCCTCGAGCTCCCGGAGTTCAGTGGCCGGCCGTGACGAAATCGGCGACGATCCGCCCCAGCTCCTCGCCTGCGTCTTCCTGCAGGAAGTGACCCGCACCGCGGATCGTCGGGTGTTCCCGGCCGGCAGCGCCGGGCATCGCGCGTGCCAGCACCGGCGCCATCGGCCCGGTGATCGGGTCGCTGTCGGAGAACGCGCAGAGGAACGGGAGGTCGAGCCCGCTGAGGACCTCCCACGCCTTCTGGTTGGCGACGGCAGCGGGGTCGTCCGCAGCGGTCGGCACGAGCGACGGAAAGGCGCGGGCGCCCGCCTTGAACGTCTCGTCGGGGAACGGCGCGTCATAAGCCGCGAGCACCTCGCCCGGCGGCGGCGTCCGGCAGCCCGATGCGACGAACCTCGCGATGTCGAGACGTTCGGCCTTCTCCACTGCCGTGCGGAACATCCACCAGACCTCCGGCATCTCGTGCCGGCCATCGGGCAGCCCGGTGTTGGCAGCGACAACGCGCGCGAACCGGTCGGGGTTCTCTGCCACCAGGCGAAGGCCGATCAGCCCACCCCAGTCCTGTCCCACCAGCGTGACGTCGCGCAGGCCGACCTGGTCGAAGGCGGCAGCCCGGGTCCATTCCACCTGCCGGGCGTAGGTGTAGTCGGTGACCGCGACCGGCTTGTCGGATCGGCCGAAGCCCACGAGGTCGAAGGCGATCGCGCGGCAACCCGCGTCAGCAAGGACACGCATCACCTTGCGGTAGAGGAACGACCAGGTCGGCTCACCGTGCAGACACATAACGACCGGACCGTCAGCAGGCCCGGCTTCGACGTAGGCGACGCGGAGGCGTTCACCACCCGGCTCACCGGCGTCGACCTCGACATAGCTGGGCGGCCAGGGGAAGTCGGGCAGGTTGTCGAACCGGTCGTCGGGCGTCCGCAGGATCTGCATCGGGACATCGTGCCGACCGCTGCCCTCGCCGGCGGTGCCGCCCCCCTCAGGGCTCCATCTCGCCCAGGAGGTAGCTGCCCCACCGGCCTGGTACGACGGCCGCCCGTGGTGGGCGTGGTGTCGGCACGTGCCGGCTGTCCATCGTGTCCATCACCCGATCCCGCCAGGCGTCGACACGGAACGCCGCGACGCCGAGCACGCCGGTGTGCGGTGCGTGCGGGTGCGGCCTGGTCGGCGCCTGCTCGAGCGCCGCACCGTACGCCGCCTCGAGATCGGCGAGCGCTCCCTCGTCGAGGACGTCGACGAGGACGGTGAGCAGACGACGCTCATGGCGGACATGTGCCACGACCGCGGCACGCAGCGCGCGCTCCAGTCGGTCTTCGTCGAGAGCGGCCGCCAGCGCATCTCCGCTGTGCCGCTGCTCGGCGATTCGCAGCATGCGTTCCAGTCGCCGGTCGAGGGTGAGCTGATCGGCCAGCAACGGCCGGGCCGCGAGCAGGTGGCGGGCCGGCCGGTGGAGCGACCGCAGCGTCGCGGCAAGATGCGCCGACAGCCAGACGACCGCGTCGAGCGTGCGGCCCTCATCGAGAGCCAACTCGGCGTGCTGATGGGCGTCTTCGATGCAAGCGACGAAGCGCTGTTCCGGCCGAGAGGCAGGTTGGGCGGTCATGTCGAACTCCTTCGTGACCCCCCACTGTTGACACGCCGTCCTGCGGTAGCCGGTTCAGGACGGGGTGCGTGTTCAGGTTGCCAACGACAAGAACTCTGCCCGGCTAAGCGGGTCTTCACGCAGGCTGCCGAGCAAGGCGCTGGTAACAGTGGTCGCGCCCTGCGCCCGCACCCCGCGCAATGTCATGCACGTGTGCTCGGCGCGGATCACGACGCCGACCCCGCGAGGCCGGAGGTGGTCCTCGAGCCAGTTGGCCGTCTGCTTGGTCATGCGCTCCTGCACCTGAGGGCGCCTGGCGAACAGCTCCACCACGCGAGCCAGCTTCGACAGTCCGAGGATCCGCGCGCCGGGCAGGTAGCCCACTGACGCGGTGCCGACGAAGGGAAGCAGATGGTGCTCACACACGGAGACGAACGGGATGTCGCGCGCGACGACGAGCTCGTCGTAGCCCTCGTCGTTCGGAAACGTCGTCAGACCGAAGTCGCGCGGCCCGAGCAACTCCGCGAACGCGGCCGCCACCCGCTGTGGGGTGCGGGCCAGTGCCGGGTCGTCGGGTTGCATTCCCAGGGCGCGCATCAGGTCCTCGACCGCACTCGCCGCGGCATCGACGTCCACCGGCGGCCGGCCCAGCACGCGCAGCGGTCGTGTCACGTGGACTGACCGGGGAACACGTCGGTCTCGCTCTTGTGCCAGACGGGGTGATCGCCCGCGGTCTCGACGTTGAACCCGTAGTCGTAGACAAGGCTGCCGCCGATGGTCGCTCCGGCGGACACGACCAGGGCTGCGATCGCCGACAGGACGACGAGCACCGCGGGGGCGCTGGCTCGGTCGTCGTACGGCAGGAGGCGCAAGGCCAGATCGACCAGCACGATGACGGTGACGGTGATCATCGTGATGGCGTGCGCGTTGACCGTGCGCCGTGCTTGCGTCCCGGGCTCGCTGGACCGATGCCAGTCGGCCCAGCCGGTGAGCGCGGCGAGCAACGAGACGGCCGCCCCGCCGAGCAAGGTCCAGGTGCCGGCGACATAGAGCTGCCGGGCCACCACCGGGTGGCCGCTGTGCAGTGCGATCGAGAGGACGTCGAAGGCCGCGGCGAACAGGTACGCCGTGATCGGGACGTCGGTGAGCGGAGGATGGAACGGCTTGCCGGCATAGCCGCGCAGGCCCTTGAACTTCCGGCCCGACAGCCGCAGCGGCGGGGCGAAGGTGAAGTGGCGCATGCAGCCCTCCGGGTTTGACAGGTCCGGTCCGACGCCGGACACTAACATCAGTTGTTGTTGGTTATAGAAGCCGGAGGAGGTCGCGGATGTCAAGTCCCGACTCCGGCGACTGGCAAACGCTCCAGCTGTTGGCGGAGCCCACGCGGCGGCGCGTCTACCTCGCCGTCAGAGCGGCCGCCGAGCCCGTGACCCGGGACGTCGTCGCGACGGCTGCCGGGATCAGCCGCCGGCTCGCTGCCTTCCACCTGGACCTGCTGGCTGACGGTGGGCTGCTTGTCGTCGACTTCGCCCGCCCACCCGGGCGCAGCGGCCCCGGCGCCGGGCGGCCGGCCAAGCGTTATCGCGACGCAGGTGTCGAGCTGGACCTGTCCGTGCCGGCCCGGCGCTATGACATCGTCGCCCGCATTCTCGCCCGGGCAGTCAGCAAGGCCGGTGTCGGCGACGCGCGCGCGACGGCCAATGCGGTGGCCCTGGACGAGGGCGTGCGGCTCGGTGCACTGCGCCGCCCACGCGGGCGGATGTCCGCGCGCGCAACCTTGGATGCGGCCACGACCGTGCTCGACGAGCTCGGCTACGAGGCGCAGCGCGACGAGGGCAGCAGCGTCCGGCTGCGCAACTGCCCGTTCCGGGCGGCCGCGGTCATGGCTCCCGACGTGATCTGTGGGGTCAACGACAAGCTGGTCGCCGGCCTGCTCACCGGCCTCGGCGGACATCGGTCGGTGACGGCCGCGCTGGACGGGGTGCCGCCGGACTGTTGCGTGACCGTGGCCCGCCGCTGAACCGCTCCCGCGCCCCTGACGTGTTGCGGTGGAGACAGAAAGGGCGTTCCTCATGAGCAAGCAAGATCGCCGCGTGCGTTACGGCGTCAGCCTTGCCGCTGTGGCGTTGGCCGCGGCAGCGTGCGGTGGCAGCAGCGGCGGCACCGCCAAGGTGTCGCCGCAGAGCGGCTCCCCCGCCGCGTTGACCGCTCACAGCGGCCCCCTGGGCCAGTACCTGACCGACAGCAAGGGCATGACGCTCTATCTCTTCGCCAAGGACACCGGCACCAAGTCGACGTGCTCGGGTGCCTGCGCGACCGAGTGGCCACCGCTGACCACGACCGGCGCGCCGACGGCGAGCGGCGGGGCCACCGCGAGCATGCTGGGCACCACCACTCGTTCGGACGGGACCACTCAGGTGACCGACGCCGGCCACCCGCTCTACCACTTCAACGGTGACAGCGCGGCCGGCGACACCAACGGCGAGGGCTCGACCGACTTCAACGGAACCTGGTCCGTGGTTGCCCCGGACGGCAGCGCCATCACCTCCGGTGGATCCAGCGGGTCGCCCACGCCGGCCTACAGCAGTCCCGCGGGGGGCTGGGCCTGACCGTAGGGTCCGGTGTCGTGACCTCCACCGCGACACCGGACCAACCTCCCGGCATCACCGCACGCACCCTGTTCTTCGTCACCGTCGCCGCCTTCGGCGGACCCCTCGCCCTCGCCGCGCTCTATGCGCCGGCCGCGCTCGCGGACGTGACCGGCTCGGCCGGGGCGGTCACGCTGGTCGGGGTCATCGCCTTCGTCGCCCCCGTGTTCATCTGGCTCCGCTATGCGCGCGACATCGCCGGTCCGGGCGGCTTGACGGCCTTTGTCGAGGCCGCGGCCGGTCGGCGGGTGGCGCTCGTCCAGGCCGCGGTGTGGACGGGCTCCTACGCCCTCTATCTGCTCTACACCAGCGCCTACGTCGTCTATGACGTCGTGCCGCCGGCGTGGCCCGGGGTGCGGCACTGGCGGCCGCTGCTCGCGGTGGTGCTCCCCATCCTCATCGCCGGCACCGTCGTGGCCGGACGGCGAGTGGCCGTCATCGCCATCGCCGCACTCGGCCTCGGACAGCTGCTGATCGCCGGCTTCCTCGACGTCGTCGCCGTCCAACACGCTCCCACGGCAGCTGCCTTTCACCTCACCGCCAGCAACGAGACCGGGCACGCCGCCGGCAGCATCGCCGGCCTGTTCGTCTGCGGCAGCCTGCCGCTGTTCCTCGGTGGCGAGGTCGCGGGCGCACGTCGCGCGTTCCGGCGGGTGCTTCCCGCCGCCTTCGTGCTCACCGGTGCCGTCGTGCTGCTCGCGGTCTATCCACTGGCCCGCGATCCCGCGTTCGCCCACGCCCCGGTGCCGGGGCTGTCCCTGGTGAACTACGACGTCGGCCACGCGGCTGGTGTGGTTGTCGGTCTCGGTGTCGCGGCCAGTGTGGTCGCGGTGATGCTGCTCGAATACGTCGCGCTGACCCGACTGCTGCACGCGGTGACGGCGCAGCCGATCCAGTCATGGGCCCGGCGACTGGCGGTGGCGCTCGTCGTCGCCGGCCCGCTGAGTCTGCTCGTCAACCCGGATCGGTTCTACGACGACTTGCTCCGGCCGTCGTTGGTGTTGCTCTGGGCCGCGCAGGTGATCGTGGTCGCCGTCTTCCCGCTCTATCTGCGCCGGCACGGGCAGCTGCGATCGGGTCACATCGCCGTCACTGCCGTCGCACTCGGGGTGACGGGCTTCGGGCTGGTCACCAGCATCACGGGTGCCGGCGGCACATAAGGTCCGACCGTGACCAGCGGTGGATGCGGCGGCGGGTTCGGCGTAGCGATGCTCCCCGGCCGCGACGGGCCGCGGGTCGTCGTACGCGCCGGTGACTTCGCGGTCGACCTGGCGACGCTCGCGGGTTTGCCCGTGCTCGCCGGCACCGAGGTGGCCCGCAACCCACAGTGGTGGCAGGCGGGCAGCCTCGACCCGTTCCTGGCGGCGGGTCGCGCGGCGTGGCAGCAGGCAGCGGGCGAGCTGGGGCCGGTGCTCGCGGACATGGACGCGATCGGCGCCGCAGCCACGCCGCTCGCCGACGTGCAATCACTGCTGTCGTTCACGGTCGGCGACTACGTCGACTTCTATGCCTCGGAGCACCACGCGACGAATCTCGGCCGCATCCTTCGCCCGGGACAGGAGCCCTTGCCGCCCAACTGGCGGCACCTGCCCATCGGCTACCACGGGCGCAGCGGCACCATCGTGGTGTCGGGCACGGCGATCCGGCGCCCGTCGGGTCAACGTCTGGACGAGGGGGCGGACCGCCCGGTGTTCGGACCGACGCGACGCCTTGACGTCGAGACCGAGGTCGGTTTTGTGGTCGGCGTGCCGTCACGGCAGGGTGAGCCCGTGCCCGTCGGGGACTTCGCCGAGCACGTGTTCGGCGTGTGCCTCGTGAACGACTGGTCGGCGCGCGACATCCAGGCGTGGGAAGGGCAGCCACTCGGGCCGTTCCTCGGCAAGTCGTTCGCGACGTCGGTGTCGCCGTGGATCGTGCCGCTGGACGAGTTGGCCGCGGCGCGACGGCCGGTGACGTCGGCCGGCACCGACCTGCTGCCCTACCTGCGCGAGACCGAGCCATGGGGCCTCGACCTCTCGCTCGAGCTCCGCGTCAACGACGAGGTGCTGTCGCGGCCGCCCTACGCGACGATGTTCTGGTCGCCGGCGCAGATGCTGGCGCACATGACCGTCAACGGTGCGTCGGTGCGCACCGGCGACCTCTACGCGTCCGGCACCGTCAGCGGCCCGTCGCCCGACCAGGTGGGCTCGTTGATCGAGCTGGGCCGCGGGTTCCTCGACGACGGAGATGAGGTCGTCATCAGGGCTACGGCGCCCGCAGCAGATGGCTCGACGATGGACCTCGGCGCAGTTTCGGGCACGGTCGCACCCGCCGCTAGTCCGGCAGCAGGACGCCGGGGTTGAGCAGCCCGTTCGGGTCGAGCGCGTTCTTGATCGCCCGCATCATCGCGATCTCCTCGGTCGACCGTGACAGCGCCAGCCACGGGCGCTTGGCCCGGCCGACACCGTGCTCAGCGCTGATGCTGCCCCCGTAGGAGGCGACCAGCCGGAGCACGGCATCGCTCACTGCCTCCGCCCGCTCCACTGCATCGAGCACGTTGACGTGCAGGTTTCCCTCGTTGACATGCCCGAACAGGATCAGTCGCGCGGCCGGCGCAGCCACGGCGATCGCCGCCGGCAGGGCGGCCACGGCATCGGCCAGTGCCGGCAACGGCACTGCGACGTCGAGCTTCACCGGCACTCCGGCCGCGTTGATCGCCTCGGTGTGCGACTCGCGGTAGGCCCACAACGCGTGTCGGCCCCGGACGTCACCGGCGACGGTCGCGTCGCGCACTTCAGGCGCCGCCGCCAGCACCTCGAGCAGCTCGTCGGTCGGGTCGTGCCGTTGCGCGCACTCGACGAGCACGTAGGCCGGGTGCTCGTCGGCGAACGGCGCCGGCAAGCCTGCCTTCTCGCGCACCAACGCCAGCCCGTCGGCGTAGAACAGCTCGGCCGCCTCCAGCGACGGCAGCGCATCCCGCAGTCCGCGCACCAACCGAACGGCCGCTGCTGTGTCGGCCACTGCCACCAACGCGACGGCACGACCGGCAAGCATCGGCACGAGCCGCAGTCGCAACCGGGTGATGACGCCGAGCGTTCCCTCGCTGCCGGCCAGCAGCGAGACGACGTCATAGCCGGTGTTGTCCTTCGGCAGACCGGTCAGCCGGCTGACGACGGTGCCGTCGGCGAGCACCGCCTCGATGCCCAGCAGCTGGGCGCGCATGGTGCCGTAGCGGAGCACCCGCTCTCCCCCGGCGTTCGTGGCCACCATGCCGCCGACAGTGCATGACTCACGCGCAGCGAAGTCGACACCGACATCGAGCCCGAGCTCTCGCACAGCCCGCTGCAGCGCGGCGAGCGTCACCCCGGCGCCGACCGTCACCTGTGCCGACACCACATCCACGGGGTCGACGGTCGTCAGGCGCGCGGTCGAGAGCAGGACGGAGCCGTCCACCGGGACACTGGCGCCGACCAGCCCGGTGTTGCCGCCCTGGATGCACAGCGGCACGCCGGCCGCGGCACACGCGCGGACGACCGCAGCGGTCTGCCCGGTGTCGGCCGGTCGGGCCACGCATCGCGCGACACCGCTGAATCGCCCCGTCCAGTCGGTTTCGTACGACGCGACGACGGACCGGTCGGTGAGCACATGCGTGGCGCCGATCGCCTCGGCGAGGTCCTGCTCCAACGTCACGAGAGCAGCCTGACCCGCACCGTCTCGTCCATCGCCGCCAGCTGGTCGAGCACGGCACGCGGATAGTCGACTGAGACGTCGGTCAGCACATAGCCGAGCTCGCCGCGGGTGCCGAGCAGCTGCGCCTCGATGTTGACCTTGTTGTCGGCCAGCAGGCCGTTGATGGTGGCGAGCACCCCGGGCACGTTGTGATGCAGATGTGCGATGCGATGCCCGTCCGGGCGCTGCGGCAGCGTCAGGTGCGGCAGGTTGACGCTCATCGTCGTCGAGCCGTCGATGACGAAGTCGCGCAGCTTGCCGGCGACGTATCGGCCGATGTCCTGCTGTGCCTCCTCCGTCGACCCACCGATGTGCGGCGTGAGGATGACGTTGGGTAGGCCGCGCAGCTCACTGACGAACTCGTCACCACGGCCCGCGGGCTCGTGCGGGAACACGTCGACGGCCGCTCCCGCGAGATGACCGCTCTCGATGTGCGCGCGGAGCGCGCCGTGGTCGACGACGAAGCCGCGGGAGAGGTTGAGGAACAAGCTGCCGCGACGCATCTTCGCGAGCTGCTGTTCGCCGAAGATGTCACGGTTGCTCGACCTGCCATCGACGTGCAACGACACGATGTCGGAGCATGCGAGCAGCTCATCCAGGCTCTCGCAGCGCCGCGCGTTGCCCAGCGCGAGCTTGTCGGCGGTGTCATAGAACGACACCGACATGCCGAGGGCCTCGGCGAGGACCGACAGCTGCGCACCGATGTTGCCGTAGCCGACGATGCCCAACCGCCGGCCGCGGATCTCGTGCGCTCCGGCCGCTGACTTATCCCAGACGCCGGCATGCATGTCGGCGTTCTTCTGGGTCAGGCCGCGGGTGAGCGCCACGATCTCGGCCAGCGCGAGCTCGACCACGCTGCGCGTGTTGGAGAAGGGTGCGTTGAACACGGCTACACCACGCGCTCCCGCGGCGGCGAGGTCGATCTGGTTGGTCCCGATGCAGAACGCACCGACCGCGAGGAGCTGCGGCGCGGCGGCCAGCACGGCAGCGCTGACGTCAGTCTTCGACCGGATGCCGAGCAGGTCCACGCCACCGAGCGCAGCGATGAGCTCAGACTCGTCGGATGCCCGGTCGACCGACTCGACAGCCCAACCTGCGTCCTCCAGGAGCGCGACGGCGTCCGGGTGAACGTTTTCGAGCAGCAGCGCGCGCACGGAAGATCCTCTGGAACGAAAGAGAAAGCGGGACGGGCACCCAGTCTATGAGGCGGGCGGAGTCTCCCCGACGGACGCGGCCACCGAGGTGCGGACCTTGTGCGGCAGCACCCAGACCCGGTCGCCGGACTTGAGACCGAGATGGTCGGCGGTGCCGCGGGTCACCTGAGCCCACGCCGGCTCTCCCTCGACCTCGAGGTCGACGCGGACCTCGAAGCCGAGGCGGGTGACCCGGCTGATCAACGCGGGCCGCGCGCCAGCCGTCCCGGCGGTCAGGATCTCGACGTCGTGTGGCCGCACGAGCTCGCCACCGATCTTGGTGACCGGACCGAGGAAGCTCATCACGAACTCGCTCGCCGGTCGTTCGTAGAGCTCGTCCGGGGAGCCGATCTGCTTCACCTCGCCGCCGGCCATGACCACGATCTCATCGGCGACCTCCATCGCCTCTTCCTGGTCGTGCGTGACGAAGACGGTCGTGACGTGGACCTGGTCGTGCAGCCGGCGCAACCACGCGCGGAGCTCCTTGCGCACCTGCGCGTCCAGCGCACCGAACGGCTCGTCCAGCAACAGCACCTTCGGCTCGACCGCAAGTGCCCGCGCGAGCGCCATGCGCTGGCGCTGTCCGCCGGAGAGCTGCGAGGGATACCGATGGGCGAACTGCTCCAGGTGCACCAGCTCGAGCAGCTCCTGCACGCGCTGGCGAATCTCTTCCTTCGGCTTGTGCCGGATCGACAGCCCGAACGCCACGTTGCGCTCGACGGTCATGTGCTTGAACGCCGCGTAGTGCTGGAAGACGAACCCCACGCCACGTCGTTGCGGTGGCAAGGCAGTGGCCTCGACGCCCTCGATCTCCACCCGCCCGGTGTCGGGCTGCTCGAGGCCGGCGATGACCCGGAGCAGGGTCGACTTGCCGCCGCCGCTCGGCCCGAGCAGCGCGGTCAGGGAACCGCTGGGGATCTCGACGCTCACATCGTGCAGCGCAGCGAAGTCCCCGAAGCTCTTGGAGACGTTCTGCACCAGGATGCTCATTGCGGGGCCCCCTCGGAGTTGTGAGCGGAGCGAGCAGCTTCGTGGGGTGAGCTCATCGCTCTCCCCCTCGCGGCCGCAGGAACCTGCTGATGATCAGCGAGACCACCGCGACGACGACGAGTGCGGTAGCGGCAGCATAGGCCGCGGTCTGGTCGAAGTTCTGATAGCGCTCCTGCACGAACAGCGTGACAGTCTGCGTCTGGCCGACCACCCGGCCGGACACGACGGCGACGGCGCCGTACTCCCCCAACGATCTGGCCAGCGCCAGCACGACGCCGTAAGCGAGCGCACCCCGGATCGACGGCAGTGTGATGCGGGTGAACCGCTGGAACGTGCTGGCACCGAGAGTCGCGGCTGCCTGCTCCTGCTCCTCGCCGATCTCTTCGAGCACGGGTGCCACGGCACGGACGACGAGCGGCAAGGCCACGAACGTCGTGGCGATGACCATGCCCGGGATCGAGAAGATGATCGGGAAGCCTCGGTCGCCCAGCCAACCTCCGACCGAGGTGTTGCGGCCGTAGACGAGGATCAGCGCGAGTCCGACCACGACTGGCGAGACAGCGATCGGCAGGTCGATGACGGCGTCGAGGATGCGGCGGCCGGGGAACCGGTGCCGCACGAGCAGAATGGCGGCCGCGACGCCGAACACCGTGTTGAGCACCACGGCGAAGCCGGCAACGATGGCCGTCACCCGGAAGGCGTGGACCGCCTGGCTCGTGGTGAGGGCGTCGGTGACCGGGCCGAACCCGTGCTGAAACGTGCGCCACAGGATCACGCCCACCGGCATCATCAGCAGGAACGCCAGGTAGACAAGCGCGACTCCGCGCAGACCCCATCTAGTCACGGCGCGCCACCCAACGCTGGATGACGTTGAGGAGGACGAGTACGACGAGCGCGACGACGAGCAGCACGGTCGAGATGGCCGCGGCGCCCGTCGTGTTGTCACTCTCGATCTGGCCGAAGATGTTCACAGCCGCGACCTGCGTCTTCAGGGGAATGTTGCCCGAGATCAGCACGGTCGAGCCGAACTCACTGAGCGCGCGCGCAAAGGCGAGCGTCGTTCCCGCCGCCATCGCCGGCGCGATGGTCGGCAGGATGATCCGGCGGAAGACCGTGAGGGGGCTCGCGCCGAGCGACGCCGCGGCCTCTTCCATGTCACGGTCGAGCTCGAGCAGCACCGGCTGCACCGTGCGCACGACGAAAGGCAGCGTGACGAACAACAGCGCGACGACAACACCGGTGCGCGCGTAGGCCAGGTCGAGCCCGAGCGGGCTGCTCGGCCCGTAGAGCAGCAGCAGCGTGAGTCCGGCGACGATGGTCGGCAGCGCGAACGGAAGGTCGATGACCGTGTCGAACACCTGACGTCCCGGCACCTTGTCGCGGACGAGCACCCACGCGATCAGCGTGCCCATGACCAGGTTGATGAGCGCGACGATGACCGAGGCAACGACGGTGAGCTTGAGGGCGGCCCACGCCGTCGGCGCGGTGACCTGGTCCCAGAACCCGCTCCACCCGGAGTCGGTCGAGCGCGAAATCACCGCGCCGAGAGGAATCATCACGATGACGCTGAGATAGATCAGCAACAGCCCGCCGGTGAGGGTGGTGCCGAACGGCAGACGCCGCGCCGTCCTCCATCGGGGCGGCGCGGCGGCTGCGATCTCGCTACTTGGTGGTGGCGACACCCAGACCCTGCTCGATCTTCGCCAGCACACCGTTGGTGGCGTCGAAGAACTTCGTCGTGACCGCGTCCCAACCACCGAACTTCGAGATGTCGAAGAGTCCGGACGGGGTCGGGAAGGTCCTCGTCGCGTCAGCCGCCACGACCGGACGATAGCCGTTGTCCGAGAAGATCTTCTGGGCGGTGTCGGTGTAGAGGAAGTCGAGGAACGCCTTCGCCTGGGTCGGGTGCTTGGACGTCGACGTCACGGCGGCCGGGTTCTCGATCTTGATGGTGTTGTCCGGCACGGTGTAGTCGACGGCCTGGCCGTTCTGCTGGGCGAAGATCGCGTCGTTCTCGTAGGAGAGCAGCGCGTCACCCTTGCCGCCGGTGAAGGTCTGCAGCGACGCGCGAGCGCTGTCGTCCTGCACCGGAACGTGCTTGAACAGGGTGCCGAGGTAGGCCTGGGCCTGGGCGTCCGAGGCACCCTCGGCGACAGTGCCGCCGTAAGCCGCCATCACGTTCCACCGGGCGCCGCCCGAGGTGAACGGGTTGGGAGTGATGACCTCGACGCCAGGCTTGATGAGGTCGGGCCAGTCCTTGATGCCCTTGGGGTTGCCCGTGCGCGTCACGATGGCCACCACCGAGTCGGTGACGATGCCCTTGTACTGGTTCTGGTCCCATGTCGGCGCGACGAGGTTGGCGTCGACCAGGCGCTTCATGTCCGGGGCGAGGGAGAACTCGACGACATCGGCCGGCAGGCCGGCTGCGACCGCGCGGCTCTGGTCGCCGGACGCGCCGTAGGACTGGGTGAACTCGACGTTCTTGCCGGCCGGGGTCTTCTGGAAGGCGGCGATGATCTTCTCGTAGGCGGCCTGCGGGGTGGAGTAGGCAACCAGGGACAGCTTGACCTTGCCCCCACTCGAGCCGCCCGCCGACGCGGACGAGCCGCTGCAGCCGGTCAGGCCGAGCGCCGCCGCAGCGCCGAGAGCGATCCCGGCTGTCGCAAATTTCCTGCTGGTCCCCATTGTCTGTCCTATCTCCGCTCGCTAGGGTCGAACAATAAGATAGACCATCTCACTCCAGATTGGCTAGTGGGATGGCACCTCAGCCTGCGCGTGTCGCGATCAGCCGGCGGCGAAGCCGCGCGCGGCGGCAAGGAACTGGTCGTTCTCGGCGTCGGTGCCGATCGTGACCCGGACGCCTTCGGCGCCGAAGGGTCGTACGACGACCCCTCCCGCGAGGCATGCCTCGGCGAACGCCGGCGTCCGCTCCCCCAGCGGGAGCCACACAAAGTTGGCCTGCGAGGCCGGGACGTCGTAGCCGGCGTCGAGCAGGACAGCGCGCACCCGCTCGCGTTCGGCCACGGTGAGCTTGGCCCGGCGGGTGACCTCCGCGCCGTCACCCAACGCGGCGACCGCAGCCTCCTGGGCGAGGCCGCTGACGCTGAACGGCACCTGGCACTTGCGCACGGCGCTGGCCACGTCGGGGGCGGCCAGGCAGTAGCCGACCCGCAGGCCGGCCAGCGCGTAGGCCTTGGAGAACGTTCGGGTGACGGCGACATTGGGCCGGTCGCGGAACAGCTCGAACGCGTCGGGCGCGAGCGCCGGGTCGGCGTACTCACGGTAGGCCTCGTCGATCACCACCAGCACGTGCTCGGGGACGCCATCGACCAGACGTCGCAGGCCGTCTCCGGCCACGGCCGTGCCGGTCGGGTTGTTGGGGTTGCACAGGAAGATCAGCCGGGTCCGGTCGCTGACCGCGGCTGCCATCGCATCGACGTCGTGCACGTGATCGGCGGTGAGCGGCACCCGCACGGCCGAGCCGCCGACGACCGCCGTGATGATCGGGTAGGCCTCGAAGGCCCGCCACCCGAAGATCACCTCGTCGCCGCCCTCGACCGCGGCGCCGGCCAGCTGGCCGCAGACCTCGACGCTGCCGGCGCCCACCGCGACCCGCTCCGGGTCCACCCCGTGATGGTCGGCAATCGCCGCCCGCAGCCGGGTCGCGCCCATGTCGGGATAGCGGCTGACCCCCGCGGTGTTCTCGGCGAGCACGCCGGCCACGCTCGGCAACAGGCCATACGGCGACTCGTTGCTCGCCAGCACGACAGCACCCGGCACCTTGCGACCGGGGACATAGGCGGGAAGGGCCGCCATCGACGGCCGCAGGCGGACGCTCATGCCTACAAGTTTCCCCGACGATCCTGCTCGCGCTCGATCGCCTCGAACAAGGCCTTGAAGTTGCCCTTGCCGAAGCCCATCGAGCCGTGCCGCTCGATCAGCTCGAAGAACACGGTGGGGCGGTCCTGCACCGGCTTGGTGAAGATCTGCAGGAGATAGCCGTCCTCGTCGCGGTCGGCGAGGATCTTGAGCTCGCGCAGCTCGTCAAGTGGCACGCGCGTCTCGCCGACCCAGCTGCCGAGCTCGTCGTAGTAGGCCGCGGGTGTCTCGAGGAAGTCGACACCGGCGGCGCGCATCTGGCGGACGGTGCGGACGATGTCGTTGGTGGCCAGCGCGATGTGCTGCACGCCGGGGCCGCCGTAGAACTCGAGGTATTCGTCGATCTGGCTCTTCTTCTTGCCCAGCGCCGGCTCGTTCAGAGGGAACTTCACCTTGCGGCTGCCGTCGGCGACGACCTTCGACATGAGGGCGGAGTATTCGGTGGCGATGTCGTCGCCCACGAACTCCTTCATGTTGGTGAAGCCCATCACGCGGTTGTAAAAGCCGACCCATTCGTCCATGTGTCCGAGCTCGACGTTGCCGACGACATGGTCGATCGCCTGGAAGAAGCGTTTCGCCGGCGGCTCGACCATCGGGTCACGCGCGACGAAGCCGGGCAGGAAGACGCCGCTGTAGTCCTTGCGCTCGATGAAGGTGTGCCGGGTCTCGCCGTAGGTCCGGATCGCGCTGAGCACGACCTTGCCGCCCTCGTCCTCGACGATCTCGGGCGTCTGCAGGCCGGTCGCCCCCCGCTCGACCGCGAGCTCGTAAGCGCGGGTCGCATCAGGCACCCGGAGCGCGACATCGATGACCCCGTCGCCGTGCGCGCGGACGTGCTCGCCGATCCGGGTGCCGGCGTGGACCTCGCCGCTGACGAGGAAGTGGGCGCCTCCCGACTCGAGCAGGTAGTCGGCCGTGTCGCGGTGGCCGGTCTCGGGCCCGCGATAGGCGGTCACCCGCATGCCGAAGGCCACCGAGTAGAAGTGCGCCGCCTGCTTGGCGTTGCCGACCGCGAAGTGGACGTGGTCGACGCCCTCGACCGGAAAGTCGTCCTCGTGCTGCTCCCGCTGCGCCGGCTCCACCATGCGGGCAGCCTCTCGTCAATGAGCGGGTAGTACAAGTATCACGACCTAGACTAGGCAACATGCCCACTCTTGACCGGCTGGACGCGCGGATTGTCTTGCTGTTTGCCCGAGAACCGAAGATCGGTGTGCTGCAAGCCTCCCGGCGGCTCGGCGTCGCCCGCGGCACGGTGGCGGCCCGGCTCGAGCGGCTCGAGGCGGCCGGCGTCATCACCGGTTGGGGCCCGGCGCTGGACCCGGCGGCGCTCGGCTTCCCGGTCTCGGCGTTCGCAACTCTGGAGATCGCGCAGGCCAAAGGGCATCAACCGGTCGCCGAGCACCTGCGCAGCATCCCGGAGGTGCTCGAGGCGCACACGATCACCGGCGCAGCCGACCTCATGGTGCGGCTGGTCGCACGGTCCAACTCCGACCTGCAACGTGTCATCGACGAGGTCGTTGCCTCACCCGTCGTCGTGCGGGCATCCACGGTGATCGTGCTGGCGACCGAGATCACCCCCCGCGTCACCCCGTTGCTCGAGGTCTGACGGGTCAGGCGGAGTCGTCGGTCCAGGCCGACCAGAGCGCGGCGTACGAGCCACCGACTGCAAGCAGCTCGTCGTGGCTGCCGAGCTCGCTGATCCGGCCGTCCTCGACGACCGCGACCCGGTCGGCGGCGTGCGCGGTGTGCAAGCGGTGTGCGATCGCGACGACGGTGCGCCCCTCGACGACAGCCGCCAACGACCGCTCGAGATGCCGCGCGCTGCCGGGGTCGAGCAACGACGTCGCCTCGTCGAGCACGAGCGTGTGCGGGTCGACGAGCACGATGCGCGCGAGTGCGAGCTGTTGTGCCTGCGCGACGCTCAACGCCAGGCCGTCGCCGCCGACCTCGGTGTCCAGGCCGGCCGGCAGCGCATCGACCCACGGCAGCGCATCGACGGCCTGCAACGCCCGCCGAACAGCGGCATCGTCGGCATCCGAACGGCCGAGCGTGACGTTGTCGCGCACCGTCCCGAGGAAGACGTGATGCTCCTGGGTGACGAGCGCAACCTCGCGCCGCATGTCCTCGAGCGGGAGTCCGACGAGGTCGGCGCCGCCGACGGTGACCCGTCCCGACCGGGGCGGGTGGATCCCACCGAGCAGACGTCCCAACGTCGACTTGCCGGCGCCGCTGGGTCCCACCACGGCGATCCGCTCGCCCGGTCGCAGGTCGAGTGACATGCCGTGCAGCACGTCATGTCCGGACCGGTAGGCGTAGTGCACGTCGTCCACCACGAGCTGTTCGCCGTGCGGCTGCTCACCGGAAAGCGTGCGGTCGTCCGGCACCTCGCCGGGACCGAGCAGCCGGGAGAACGCCGCGCCCCCGAGCTGCAGCTCATCCGCCCACCGCATCAGCACATCGATCGGTTCGACGAGCTGCTGCGCATAGAGCGCGACCGTCGTCACCTCCGCCAGCGTCGCCAGCCCATGGATGTGCAGCCAGCCACCGAGCAGCAGCGAGCCGAGCAGCGGCACGACGTAGGTCGCCTCGACGACAGGGAACCAGACGGTACGCAGGAACAACGTGTAGCGCTCGGCGGCGTAGGCGACGACGAGATCGTCGTCCGTGCGTCGGATCCGGTCGCGCCGCAGCCGCAACGCATCGACGGTGCGTGCACCGCCCGCGGTGTCGGCGATCGTGCCGGTGACCGCCGAGTAGGTGCGCATCTCGCGTTGGTAGCCGGCGGGGGCGCGCCGCAGATACCACCGGGTCGCGACGACGAGCGGCGGCACCACGATGAGCATCGGCAACGCGACCAGTGGGGCGACGACGAACGCCGCCACCGCGACGACCGTGAGCTTGACGAGCCCGATGAGCACCTCCGGCACGGCCATCTGCATCGACCGGGTCAGCGTGTCGACGTCGTTGGTCGCGCGGTTGAGCAGATCACCGCTGCGCACCTGCTCGACGACGCCGAGCGGCAGCGCGAGCACCCGTCCGATGAAACCTTCCCGGAGCTGCGCGAGCAGCCGCTCGGCCAAGGTGTAGGCCGTCAGCCGCGCATAGCGGGTGGTCAGCGCCTGGAGCAGGACGACGCCGACCAGCACGAGCACGACGCGGTCGACGTGACCTGTGTCGGTGCCGGCCTGCACCGCACCGACGAGCCCACCGAGCAGGCGAGGTGGAACCACGCTGATGAGCGCGGCGACGAGGTTGAGCGACGTCGTCCACGCGATGGCGCGCCTGTTGTCGCGCAGCAGCCGGAGCCACTCGGTGCGCAATCGCGACGGGGAGGCGATCGGGAGCAGCGTCATGCCGGCACCCGGTCGAGTGCGGCGCGGTAAGCCGGGTGCTGGCCGATATCGTGCCGCGAACCCTGCACGACGACCTCACCGGCGACGACGAGCGCGGCCTCGTCGGCGACGCGCAGCAGCAGCGGGCTGGCCGAGATGACCACGGTGCCGCGCCCGGCCCGCGCGGCGACGAGACGGTCGGCGATGCGTGCCTCGGTGTGTGCGTCGACCGCGCTCGTCGGCTCAACGAGCACGAGAGTGTCGGCGTCGACGAGCAGCGCTCGGGCCAAGACGATGCGCTGACGCTGACCACCGGACAGGGAGCGTCCATGGTCGCCGATGATCGTGTCGAGACCGTCGGGGAGGCCGTCGACGATCTCAACGGCATCGGCCACCGCGAGGGCAGCGTCGATGTCGGCGTCGGAGCGAGCACCCGAAGGGTCGAGCTCGTCGCGGAGCCGCCCACCGAACACCGTTGCCTGTGAGTCGACGACGACGACCTGGCGGCGAACGGTGTCCTCGGTGAACGACGCGAGTGGCAGCGCGTCATCGGCGGCCGGTTCGACGGTGACGTCGGCGTCGACGTAACGCCCGATGCGGTCGGCGATCAGCGCGCCTTCGTCGGAGTGGGCACAGGCGACGACGAGAACCCCGGACGCGGGCACCACAAGCCCCGTGTCGCCGTCGACGATGCGGGCGTCCTTCGGCCAGTTCGTGCGCTCGCCCCAGGTGAGCGTCGGTGTCGCGTTGAGCAGCCGCAGGATGCGGGTGACACCCACGTGTGCGCGGGTGATCTTGTCCGCCGCCTCGGTGAAGGTGCGCAGCGGCAGGACGAGGAAGGCCGCCCAGCCATAGAACGCGACGAGCTCGCCGACGGTGATGTCGCCGCGCACGGCGAGGCGGGCGCCGAGCCAGGTCAGCAGCACCACGAAGATCCCCGGCAGCAGGACCTGCAGCGCGTCGACCACCGACACCACCTGCCCGGTGGCGACGCCGGCGTCGCGGACGCGTTGGGACTGCACGGCGTACCGCTCGTGGAACGTCCGTTCGCCGCCCATGCCGCGCAGCACTCGCAACCCGCCGATGGTGTCGGTGCCGATCGAGGTGAGCCGTCCCCGCGCGGCGCGCTGGGCGGTCTGCCGGCGATGCAGCGGGCGCAGCAACGGCGCGACCGCTGCCATGAGGAGAGGTACGCCGATGAGCACGACCAGGCCCAGCAGCACCGACGTGTGCACCAGCAGCAACGCGACGACGATGAACGAGACCACCGCGCCGGACAACCGCGCCGACAGGTCGAGAGCGTTGCCGATCTGCGGTGCGTCGCTGGTGACCATGCTGACGACCTCGCCGGGAGCGATGCGGCTCGGCAGCGCGGCGCCCAGCCGGGCGACGGCCCGGGCGACCAGCTGCTGACAGGCATAGGCGGCGGACAGCCAGTTGGTCACGGCGAACCGGTGCCGGGCGATTCCCGAGCCGGCCTGCACCAGCCCGACCCCGGCGAGCACGCCGACCCAGGCGAGCAGCGCGGACGGGTTCTTCGCGGCGACACCCTTGTCCAGAGCCTCGCCGACAAGCAGCGGCACGACGGCCTGGGCCAGCATCCAGACGATGCCGAAGAACGCACCCGCGGCCAGCGGCCCACGTTGGCTGAGGATGAGCCAACCGAAGAACCGCCAGGGCGAGCGCGTGTCCGGTGTGCCCGGGTCGGGCGACGGAAGCGTGCGCATCGTGCTCCGAGGTTGTCATGGAGCGGGCGTCGACCCAACCGGATATCCCGGTCAGGATATGACAGGCCGTTGCAGATTGTGCGTTCGAGCGTTACATTCGGCTCATGTACTCGCAGGCGCTGGACGAGCGCGACGACGGCCCGCGCGGCGTTGTCGACAACGCCCTGCTGGCGCGCTTCGACGAGCGGGTCGCTGCCGAGGAGAAGATCGAGCCCAACGACTGGATGCCGGAGAGCTATCGCAAGACGCTGATCCGGCAGATCTCCCAGCACGCCCACTCCGAGATCATCGGCATGCAGCCGGAGGGCAACTGGCTCACCCGCGCGCCGTCGTTGCGGCGCAAGGCGGTGCTGCTGGCGAAGGTGCAGGACGAGGCCGGTCATGGCCTTTACCTCTATGCCGCTGCTGAGACGCTCGGCGTCACCCGTGCGGAGCTCGTCGACCAGCTGCTCGACGGGCGGGCCAAGTACAGCAGCATCTTCAACTATCCGACGCTCAGCTGGGCCGACATGGGCGCCATCGGCTGGCTCGTCGACGGCGCCGCGATCATGAACCAGGTGCCCTTGTGCCGCTGCTCCTACGGCCCCTACGCCCGCGCGATGGTGCGCATCTGCAAAGAGGAGTCGTTCCACCAGCGGCAAGGCTTCGAGATCATGCTGGCCCTCTCCCGGGGAACGCCTGAGCAGCAGGCGATGGCGCAGAACGCGCTGGATCGCTGGTGGTGGCCATCGCTGATGATGTTCGGGCCGCACGACACCGACTCGGTGCACTCCGAGCAGTCGATGGCATGGAAGATCAAACGCTTCTCCAACGACGAGCTGCGGCAGAAGTTCGTCGACGCCACCGTGCCGCAAGCCGACTTCCTCGGCCTGCGGGTGCCCGACCCTGACCTGCGCTGGGATGCCGACGCCGGCCACT
>JAVEEH010000089.1 GCA_030840545.1 Frankiaceae bacterium
CGCGGATGCTCGCGTCCGTGAACAGCATGACGAGCCGGTCGACCCCGAACCCGAGGCCACCCATCGGCGGGGCGCCGTACTCCAGCGCGCGCAGGAAGTCCTCGTCGAGCTGCATCGCCTCGGGGTCCCCGCCGGCGGCCTTGGCGGACTGCTCGGTCAGCCGGCGGCGTTGCTCAACCGGGTCGACCAGCTCGGAGTAAGCGGGAGCGAGCTCGACCCCGCCGATGACGAGGTCCCAGGCCTCGGTGAGCCGCGGGTCGTCCCGGTGCGCCCGTGCCAGCGGCCGCACCTCCGCGGGGTAGTCCTTCACGAAGGTCGGTTCGAGCAACGTGTGCTCGACCAGCTTCTCGAACAGCTCGAGGACGACCTCGCCGGCCGTCAGCCCGGGTTGGAGGGCCACCTCGTGCGCCGCTGCGATCTCCACCAGCTCGTCCACCCCGGTGCCGGGCGTCACGTCCCGGCCGACCGCCGCTGTGACGAGCTGGTGGATCGTGACCGAGCGCCACGGCTTGGCCAGGTCGATCTCACCGCCGCGCCCGTCGCTGACCACGGTCGAGCCGAGCGCCTGCGCGGCGGACAGCACGAGGTCGCGGGTCAGGTCGGCCATCGAGTCGTAGTCGCCGTAGGCCTCATAGGCCTCCAGCATCGTGAACTCGGGGTTGTGCGTCGTGTCGATGCCCTCGTTGCGGAAGTTGCGACCGATCTCGAAAACCCGGTCGATGCCGCCGACGACCAGACGCTTGAGATAGAGCTCGAGGGCGATCCGCAGATACATGTCCACGTCGAACGCGTTGAGGTGGGTGGCGAACGGCCGCGCCGCGGCACCTCCGTGCAGCAGCTGCAGCGAGGGCGTCTCCGCTTCGACGAACCCGCGGCGGTCGAGCGTCTCGCGCAGCGACTTCAGCACCGTCGCGCGGGCATGCACCATCGCGCGCGCGTCAGGGTTGACCACCAGGTCGACGTAACGCTGACGCACGCGCGTCTCGGGGTCGACGAGGCCTTTCCACTTCTCCGGCAGCGGCCGCAGCGCCTTGCTCGCCAGCGTCCAGGAGTCGGCCAGCACCGACAGCTCGCCACGACGGCTGGAGATGACCTCGCCACCCACTGACACGTGGTCACCGAGATCGATGTCCCGCTTCCACTCCTCCAGTGACTCGGCGCCGACCTTGTCGTGGGACAGCATCACCTGCAAGTCGGCAGTGCCGTCGCGCAGTGTCGCGACGCAGAGCTTGCCACTGTCGCGCTTGAGCACGATGCGGCCCGCAACGTGGACGGTCTCGCCCGTGGTCGAGTCGACCGCGAGGTCCGCGAACCGCTCCCGCAGCTCGGCGAGTGTCGTCGTGCGGGCGACCGCGACGGGGTAGGGGTCGACGCCGCGGGACTTCAGCCGCTCGAGCTTCTCCCGCCGGACACGCATCTGCTCCGGCTGGTCAGCACCCTCCTGCTCCTCGCTCACGGGGAGCAGCGTAGTCAGGAGTAGAGGATGACACCGCGAAGGTTCTCGCCCGCCGCCATGTCTTCGTAGCCCTGGTTGATGTCGTCGAGTGAGTAGGTCTTCGTGACGAGTTCGTCGAGCTTGTAGAGCCCATCCCGGTAGAGCGACAGGATGTTCTTGATGTCGTGCATCGGGTTGCTGTTGCCGAACAGCGAGCCCTTCACCGTCTTTTGGTAGAGGGTCAGCACGTCACCGTTGAGCTGGATGGTGTTCTCCATCATGTTTCCGAGGCCGACGACAACCGTGGTGCCGAGCTTGCGGGTGGAGTTGAAGGCGTCCTCCACCACCTTTGAGGCGACGACGCCGACCGTGACGATCGCCGAGTCGGCGCCGACGCCGTTCGTCACCTCGTAGGCAAGGGCGATGGCTTCCTCGCCGGTCGCGACGGCGTGGGTAGCGCCGAACTCCAGCGCCTTGACTCGCTTGAACTCGACCGGGTCGACCGCGATGATGTGCCGCGCACCGGCGTGCTTCGCGCCTTGTACGGAGTTGATGCCGATGCCGCCGACCCCGAAGATGACGACCGTCTCGCCAGGCTTGACCTCGGCGGCATAGACAGCCGAGCCCCACCCGGTCGGCACGCCGCAGCCGACGAGAGCGGCCTTCTCCAGCGGCAGGTCGTCGTCGATCTTCACCACCGAGTTGCGGGAGACGACGGCTCGCTCGCTGAACGTGCCGAGCATGCACATGCCGCTGACGTCCTGCTCGCCGGAGTGGAAGCGGAACGTGGTGTCGGGCAGGCAGCCTTCGAGAAGCAGGGCACCCATGTCACAGAGGTTCTGGTGGCCGGTGGAGCACCAGCGGCACTTGCCACAGGTCGGCAGGAACGAGCAGACGACGTGGTCACCGACCGCGATGTCGAAGACCCCGTCCCCGACTGCCTCGACGATCCCGGCGCCCTCGTGGCCGCCGACGATGGGGTAGCGCGACGGCAGGTCGCCGGTGCGCAGGTGGTCGTCGGAGTGGCACATCCCGGAGGCGACGAACTTGATCTGGACCTCGCCGGCCTTCGGGGGGTCGAGCTCGAGGTCGACGATCTCCCAGCTCTTGCCGGCTTCCCACATGACAGCGGCACGGGTCTTCACAACGGCCTCCCCTGGCTGAACCACAGAACGACGTTCGGCATTCGGACGTTACCCCTCACCCCGACCGGCTGTCAGCCCGCCCTCAGTCGCGGTTGCGCTCGAACACCATGCGCAGCCCGATGAGGGTCAGATCGGGCTCGTGCTCGGTGATCGTCTCCGACTCGTCGATGACGAGCGCCGCCAGACCGCCCGTGGCGATCACGACCGGACTCGCCTCGAGCTCGGCGGAGATGCGGCGGACGAGGCCGTCGATCTGGCCGGCAAAGCCGAAGATGATGCCGGACTGCAACGCCTCGACCGTCGACTTGCCGATGACCGACCGGGGGCGCACCAGCTCGACCTTCAGCAGCCGGGCCGCCCGGGCAGCGAGCGCGTCGACCGAGATCTCGATGCCCGGCGCGAGTGCACCGCCGAGGAACTCACCGCGCTCGCTCACGACGTCGAAGTTGGTCGACGTGCCGAAGTCCACGACGATGGCTGGTCCGCCGTAGAGCGCGAAGGCCGCGAGGGCGTTGACGATCCGGTCGGCACCGACCTCGCGTGGGTTGTCATAGAGGATCGGTACGCCGGTCTTCACCCCCGGCTCGACGATGACGGCGGGCACGCGCGGGTAGTAGCGCTCGAACACCTGCCGCAGCTCGTGCAGCACCGCCGGCACGGTCGAGCAGGCGGCGATGCCGTCAGCCGGTGGCTGGTCGGCCAGCAGTCCACGGAACAGCAGCGCGATCTCGTCCGCCGTCGCGCGCGCATCCGTCTTGATCCGCCACGACTCCACCAGCTCGTCGGCTTCGAAGCAGCCGATCACGGTGTTGGTGTTGCCGACGTCGATGGTCAGCAGCATGAGTCCCCCACTCAGACGCTCCTCAGGTCGACGCCGATGTCCAGCACGGCCGCCGAGTGCGTCAACGCGCCGACGGAGAGAAAGTTCACGCCGGTCTCGGCAACGGCCCGGGCCCGGTCCAGGCTCAGGCCACCGGTCGCCTCGAGCTCCGCGCGTCCGGCGGTCAGCCGCACGGCCTCCGCCATGTCCTCGAGGCTCATGTTGTCGAGCAGCAGGAAGGTCGCGCCGACCTGCAGCGCTTCCTCGACCTGGGCGACCGTGTCGCACTCGACCTGCACGTCGATGGCCGGGAAGAGATCGCGGATCGCGCGGTAGGCCTCGGCGACACCACCGGCCGCGAGCACGTGGTTGTCCTTCACCAGTGCAGCGTCGTAGAGCCCCATCCGTTTGTTGCTGCCGCCGCCACAGCGCACGGCGTACTTCTCCAGCGCGCGCAGTCCCGGGTTGGTCTTGCGGGTGTCGAGGATGGTGGCTCCGGTGCCCGCGACCGCGTCGACCCACTGTCGCGTCGCGGTCGCGACCCCGGAGAGGTGGCAGAGCACGTTGAGCGCGGTCCGCTCTGCCGTGAGCAGCGAGCGGACGAGGGCGCGCGCCGTCAGGACGACGTCCCCGGCGGCCACGCAGCTGCCGTCCCGGACTCTCGTCTCGATCAGCACCGAGTCGTCGGTGACGATCTCGAGCACCGCACGCACCACCGGCAGACCCGCGACGACGCCCGGGGCGCGAGCCGCGAAGTCCGCGACGCCGGCGAGGTCGAACGGCACCGTGGCGACGCTGGTCACATCGATGCCGCCGTCGAGGTCCTCGTGGAGTGCGCGGCCGACGAGGAGCTCGACCTCGGCCGGGTCGAGGCCGGCTTTCGTGAGCTCGGCGGTCGTCTCGGCGGTCAGTCCCACGGCACGTCCTCCGTGTCGCCGGTCAGCTCTCCGGCCGCGTCGAGGCGCGAGCGCCATCGCACCCGCCACCGTTCGTCGTCGCGGTCGGGGTAGTCGTCGCGCCAATGCGACCCGCGGGTCTCG
>JAVEEH010000097.1 GCA_030840545.1 Frankiaceae bacterium
TAGCCGCGCCCGGCTGACGTGCTCACCGGCGCGAGCCAGCCTTGCCGCACCATCCGCGACACAGCCGTACGCACTGCGGGAGCGGCGATCTCGACCGGTGCGAGCAGCGCCACAAGCGCGGAGACCGGGGCGGTGCCACCGCGGTGGCGCAGGTGGTCACCGTAGAGGTCGAACAGGGCGGATCGAGCCTGCATCGAACTCCCTCCCGGCCGGTCGGTCGGAAGGTTAGCCGCCTGGTGCAGACCACGCATCCTTCGTCATTCGCCTGACCCCGGCGGTCGCCCGTGTGATCGTGGAGGCATCGCCAGATGAGGGACATTTCGAGGCTAGGACGCGCATGCACGGCCGGTCGTTCAGATGCCTCAGCGCAACGCTCGCAGCCGGCCTCGCCGTCGGCGGCGTCGCGCTGGCAGGCACCGCGCTCGCCTCCAGCCCGGTCCTGCCGTCGTACGCCGACTTCTCCGACACCACCGGGCTGCATTTCAACGGCAGCACCGGCAGCAACGCCGCCAACAACGTCGAGCTGACCTCCGGTCAGCCCGACCAGGCCGGCAGCGCGTTCTTCACCACGCCGGTCGACCTGACCCGCTCCTTCGCGACCAAGTTCGCCTTCGACGTCAGCGGGACCGACCCGGTCGGCTCGGGCTTCACCTTCACGGTGCAGTCGGACACTAGGGCGGAAGCGGCCCTCGGCGGCTGCGGTGCGGCCCTGGGCTACGGCGCCGACGCGGCGCCGCCGCCGTGCACGGCCGACGCGATCTCCCCATCGGTGGCGGTCGCCTTCGACGTCTCGACGTCCACGGTGACGCTCGTCGAGGGCGGCGACATGACGCCCGTCGTCGCCAGCGATTCGGTGTCGCTGACCGACGCCACCCCACCGGACGCGCCGCGGCAGGCCTGGGTGACCTACGACGCCGCCGGCCACGCGCTGTCGGTCTATGTCGGCGACGCGGGCGCCGCCCGGCCCGCGGCCGCGGTGCTCACCGCCGGCAGCGTCGACCTCAGCACCTTGGTGGCAGCCACCGGCTACGTCGGCTTCACCGCATCGACGGACCACAGCCCTGATCCGCTCATCGACCCACCGCCGGCCACGGCGACGGCAACCCAGGACATCAGGTCGTGGTCGATGACCGAATCGCCGGTCGCGCCGACCGCCCTGGCGTTGACCGGCGAGGCGTCACATCCCGGCGATGCGTCCCAGGCAGACATCTCGTTGAGCTGGACAGCACCGGCGGATGACGGCGGAGATGCGTCGTTCAGCTACGCGGTCTACCGCGTCTCGGGCGCGGTCCGCACGCTCGCCGGCACGAGCACGACCACGACGTTCGTCGACACAGTGGCGGTCGGCGCGGACCCGACCTACGTCGTCACCGCGAGCAACGGCGCTGGCGAAGGCCCCGCGTCGGTGCCGCTCCTCGTCACCGACGACCGGCCGCCGACACCGACCGGCCTCGGCGGCAGCGTCGTGGCCGACCCGGCGCACTTCGGCCAGGTGATCATCACCCTGACGTGGACCGCCGTCACCGGCGACGGTGAAGGCGGCACTGCCGGCACCTTCGGCTATCACGTCTTTCGGTCGAGCTCGTCAAACGGCCCGTTCGACCGGGTCGGCGGCCTCGTCCCGCAACCGGCACCCGGGTCTCGAGGGAGCTACACCGACGTCTTGCCCAGCGGGCCGTACTACTACAAGGTCGCGGCCGTCAACGACCTCGGTGAAGGCAACCAGAGCGTCGGCTACGGCCTCGGGGTGATCCTGCCGCCGGCGTCGGTGCTGACCCTGCAGGCGGCCAACACGGCGGTCGCACTCACCTGGCTGCCCCCGGCGGGTTATCCCAACCTGACCTACGCCGTCTACCGGGCCACGGCTCCCGGCGTCGCCGTCACGCCTGCCAACCGCATCGCCAGCGGCCTCACGCACCCGACCTACATCGACACCGGACTCACCAACGACACGACCTACTACTACGTCGTCACCGGCGTCAGCGGCTATGGCGAGGGCGGGCCGTCCAACGAGGTCAGCGGCACGCCGTTCACGACTCCGGACATGCCCGCAGCCGTCACGGTCGCCGCCGCCGGCAACGGCGAGGTCCGGGTCGACTGGGTGCCCGGCTCGGACAACGGCACCACGCGAACGCACTTCACCGTCACCGTCCCCGGGTGCGCCACCTGCGTCAGTCCCGGAGCGGGCCCCGACGCCAGCAGCGCGATCGTCGAGGACGTGCCCACGGGCACCTGGACCGCCACCGTGCAGGCCAACGCGGTCGACGGCAACAGCGCCGACGGCACCGCGCTGGACAGCCTCATCGCGACCGCCCCGATCGGCGCGACCGTGCACACGGTGCGCTTTGTGTCGCAACCCTTGGGTGACGACGCGGCGGGTCCTGCCCCGGCGGTGCCCGGCGCGGACCCCACGTCGGGCAACGACTGCACCGTCGCGCCGGGCGCAGCGGCCAACTCGGTGCTCGAGACCAAGCCGTGCGCCACCATCGGCCGCGCGCTCGGCCTGGCGCAGCCCGGTGACGAGGTCGTCGTCGCGTCGGGCACCTACACCGAAGGCGCCGACGACCCCGCCGCGAGCGGGCCGACGGCAGCGGCCACGGTCGGCGCCGGCCTGTGGCTCACGCAGCCGCGCGAGCTCGTTGCGCAGCCCGACACCGGCCCGGTCGTCATCGACGCCACGGGTCACGACCATGGGTTCGGCGTACGGCTCGGCAACGCCGGCAACACCGTCAGCGGAACCGTCGTCACCATCAGCGGCTTCACCGTGCGCAATGCCGGCAGTGACGGCATCCTGGTCGCCGACAGCTCGCACGTCGCCGTTGCCGACGACGTCATCGAGAACAGCCCGGTCGGGCTGCGGCTGACCGGGGTCAACCACGCAACCGTGACCCGAAACACGTTGCAACACAACAAAACCGGGCTGGTTCTCAGCGATGCCGACGGGCCGGTCTGGGCCAACACGCTGACCGGCAACAGCGTGTCGGACAACACCTCCGGCGGAGGCATCCTGCTCTCGGCGCACGGGTCCTGGCTGACCGGCGACGCCGCCGGCATCTTCACCAACACCATCAAGGGCAACAGTGTCCTGCGTGACGGCGCCGGCGGCGCGGGCGCCGGCATCAAGCTCGACGTCGCTGAGCCCGGCGGGCAGATCTACGACAACACGATCACCGGCAACGTCGTGCGGTCGACTCAGCAGGCCGGCATCGTGCTGGACGCGCACAGCGTGTTCGACTACCTCGACGACAACGTCATCACGGCCAACACCATCTCCGGCACCGGTGCCTACCGGCCGGGTGGTGCGCGGGCATCTACCGGCATGGCGCTGCACGGCACCGCCGCTGCGCCCATCGGCGGCACCGTGGTCCGCGCGAACACCATCAGCGCAGTGCACGTCGGCGTCTTCGCCAACGAGGCCGGCGTGAGCCCAAGCCCCTTCGGGTTCACCAACGTCGCCGTGCACGTCCAGCGCGTGCCGGCAGCTCGCTTCGTCTACGCCGTGCGCGGCCACAACCGGCACCTGCTCACGACCTCAGGCGGAAGGGCCGTCGCCGACCGCGGCGGCTCGTTGGCGTCCGCCCCGGCCGTCTCGGCAAGACCGCACTGGACCGCGAACGGCTACGACGGGTCGCTGTCAGCGGTCTATGCGGCACGCATGACCGACGGGAGCCTGCAGTACCGCTCCGACTCGACGCCCTGGCGCGCGGTCGCCTTGCCGCCCAAGGTGCGCATGGCCGGCGCGCCCGCGATCCTGGGTGCGATCTGGGACCCGGCGGGCCGAAGCGAGCTGACCCTCGCGTTCACCGACACGGGCGGCCATGTCTGGCTCCGCGACCTGATCCTGGCCCCGGACCTGACGGTCGTCGGTACCAACCTGCCGTGGACGAGTCTGGGGACGGCGGGAGGGGGACTGGCCGGCAGCCCGGCGCTCGTCGTCCTCGACTCCAACGGGTTCTTCGAGCCGACGATCTTCGCCGCAGGTCGAAACGGTGTCGTCTACCAGCACGACTCCAACACCACGCATCCGTGGACCCGCACCCGGTTCCACGCGGCCGCTGTGGCCGGCGGGCTCACCCCGGACTGGACGACGGCCGAGCTGGTGCTCGTCACCCGCGGTGCTCATGGCAACGTGTCCACCGTTCGCAACGTCGAGGGCACCTGGGCCGCCGTCCACCGGGAAGCGATCCCGTCGACCGGCCAGCCGGGCATCGCGCTCGCCACCAACGGCACCTCGCTCGCCTACGTCGCCCGCTCGGGTCGGCTGTCCGCTCGCATCGGCGGCAGCACGCTCGGATTCTCCGTCCGGCCCTCCATGGGGACAGGGGTCACCGCGCTCAACTGAGCTCTTGTCGGTGATAATGGACAGGACAGATCGAGCACGTGCTTGCTTGCGGGAAGGGGTTCAGCATGGCGGCGATGAAGCCGCGGACCGGTGACGGCCCTCTCGAAGTCACCAAGGAGGGGCGCGGCATCGTCATGCGCGTGCCCCTGGAGGGCGGCGGCCGGCTCGTCGTGGAGCTCACGCCCGACGAGGCAACCGCACTCGGAGACGCCCTGAAGACCGCCGTTGGCTGAGCCTGCACCTGCTCTGATCCTCTCCACTTCCGCCGGGCCACCGGTCGGCGCCGTCATCGCGCTGCCGGTCACGCCCGGCGAGCCGTCTCCGGTCGTCGGTGCCGGCGCGGACGTCCTGACCCGGCTGGGTGTCGACGCCGCCGCCGCGCTCGCGCGCGAGGAGGCCAAAGGCGAGCCCGGCGAGGTCGTGGCCGTGCCGATCGGGCGCGACGGGGTCGACACGGTGCTTCTCGCCGGCGTCGGGGACGGCTCGATCCGGTCGCTGTGCCGGGCCGCATCGGCCGTCGTACGCCGGGCCAAGCCGTCGGAGTCGCTGGCGACCACCCTGACGGTCGGGCGGGACGCTGCCGCCACCCGGGCGGTGGCTGAGGCGCTCTGGCTCGCGTCGTACGTCTTCTCCCGCAAGAGCGACCCAAAGCCGGTCAAGCTCCGACAGGCAGTCCTGATCGTCGACGACCCGGCGGCCTCCCACCCGGCGCTCGACCAGGCCCGGGCGACCGTCGCCGCCGTGCTACTCGCCCGCGACCTGGCCAGCACCCC
>JAVEEH010000125.1 GCA_030840545.1 Frankiaceae bacterium
AGGCCGGAGACGATGCCGTTGGCCATCGACGTGCCGGATCCGCGGTGGTACGGCGCAGCCATCGAGCTCGGGAAGTTCGTCGCGATTGCCGAACCCGGCGCCATCAACGAGACGACATGCGCACCCGGTGCGACGACGTCGGGCTTCGCCAGGTTGTCGGTCGCCGTCGGGCCGCGACCACTGAAGTTCGGCAGCACGTCGTCGCCGAGGCTGTTGGTGCCCTTGTCGTCGATCGCGCCAACGGTGATGACGAACGGGTCGTTGGCCGGGTCGGAGATCGTGGCGGCAGCCGGGCCGCGGTTGGAGGCGGCGACGTTGACGACGATGCCGGAGCTCCAGGCCCGCTCAACGGCGTAGTCGAGCGGGTCGACGGTGTAGCTCTGGGTGGAGTCGGTGCCGAGGGAGAGGTTCAGGACGCGGATGTTGTACTGCGTCTTGAACGACACGACCCACTGGATCGCCGCGATGATCGTGCTGACGTCGGACGCGCCACTCGCGCCGGCGATCTTGATCGACACGATCTTGGCCTGCGGCGCCATGCCGACGTACTTGCCGTTGGACGACGAACCGTTGCCGGCGATGAGACCGGCCATGAACGTGCCGTGACCATAGGAGTCGTCACACGTCGGCTCGCTGGTGAAGTTGACGCAGGACGCGCTGGTCAGGTTGAGCGGGTCGGTCGAGACGGTGAGCAGCGAGTTGGCGATGTCCGGCATCGACGTGACGCCGGTGTCCACCAGTGCGACGGTGACGCCCTGGCCGCGGGCACCGACGTTGCCCAGCCTCTCGCCACCGGTGACCTTCTTGTAGACGCTCGGGATGTTGTTCGTCGACCCGCGCGCGGACTGCACGGTGGCCGGGCGGTCGAGGGTGATCGACGTCGCACCCGGAATGCGTGCGATGCGCGGAAGGTCGGTCGCAGGCACCTTGGCGGAGAACCCGCCGATGAGCGGCAGGTCATGGGTGACCCTGCCGCCCATCTGGCGGACTGACGACTCGACGGAGTGGGTTCCTCGGACGATGACGCTGACCGTGCCGTGCGCGACCCGTAGCGCCGGGTCGACCACGGCGGTGATCGGCGACCTGCTGCCGGAGGGGGATCCGGCGACCGGCGCGGCGACCATCCAGCTGAGGGCTGCAGCAAGGATGGCTACGCCGGCGGTCAACGGCCGACGCCGACCAGCTGTCTGAGTCATCTGTTGAACCCTCCGTGAACGAGTCGTTACACAGGGTCGGCTGACTAGCACTGCCTAGTCATGACAATCCCGGGTGGTTGTCCGTAGTCACTTATGGCTAGACGAGGCGTCGAAACCGGCCCCGGAGGCATGGCTCTCCCGGACATATCCGGACACGTGTGTCACCCGCTCGGCGCAACGGTCAGCAGGTCTGACCAGCCGAAAGCGCCGGGGTGGGCTATCGGGAAGAGGCCCGCTCGAGGGCGGCGATCCGCTCGCTGTCTGGCCCGAACGGGCTCATGAGGTCGAGCAGGAGGGACAGGGGAATTCCCGCGGCGAGCAGCCGCATCGCGATCGGAGGGTCGTCGTCTCCTGACCGCGGGATGTTCATGCACTCTGCGTCGACGGGCGCCAAGATCGACATCACCGCCATTGGGATGAATCCGGACGCCGCCGATCGGGGTTACGGCGTGCCAGGTCCGCTGCCGAAGCGCCGGTTAAATCATCGACCTCCCGGCCGACACGACTTATCCTGGGCGGACACGAGAAGGGAGGTGGTCCTGTTTTGTATAGCCATAGGACGCGTGAGGTGACTGTCCGCTAGTCGCCGTCTCCGGACTCAGGTGTGAGCCCCGTGCCGCCAGTGATCAGGTGACGGCGAGCGGCGAATACCAGACAGACACCAAGGTCCCCGGGTGCCGGTTCGTCCAGCCGGCCCTCGCTCTCGCAGCGAGGAGACGCCCGGGGACCGTCTGTTTCCCGCGACCCTGCCCCCGCGGCCCTTACCCGCGAGTTGTCAGACGCTGAGCACGTCCTGGCGTGCTCACGGTCTGACAACTCGGGAGGCGCCGTCGTCGGGGACGAGGCGCAGCTTGGGCCGCGGCTCGGGGGCACGGAACGTGAACGCGTCGGCCGGGTCCTCGGCCCATTCGCCGGCGAGCGCGAGCAGGTGCGCGATGCGCGCGTTGACCGCGTCGCGGCGGCCCTGGGTGAGCGGGTACGACGGCAACGCGGCAGCAGCGCCAGGTCCGGCGAGCTGCGCGTAAGGCGTCGCGCCGGGACTGGCCGCGGCATAGCCGCGGTCGAACGCCGCCAGCCATGCGTCGAGGCCGGCGGTCGCGGTGCGCAACCGGATCCAGCGCTGGTTGTCCCAACCGTCGGCGGGCTCGATGCCCGGCGCCGGGCCGGCGAAGCGGTCGACAAGCTTCGCGGCGGCAAACTGCCCTCGAGTGGCCAACCGCTCCACCGTCGGCTTCGGCATCGTGAGGTTCATGCCGCCCTCGGACTTGTCGTGGAAGATCGTCACGATGCGGTCGCGATAGCCGGGCATGGTCAGGTGCGACTCGTCGACCCATGACCGGGCACTGTCGACGATCGACATGACGAAAGCGAGGGTGGCGCCGAGACCGCTGGTGCCCCAGGTGGTCCAGCGTCGTCGTGAGCCGCCGCCGTTGTAGGCGGGCAGATAGCTGTTCTCCCGGTCGTCGGCGTCGAGCCGGCCGACGGTCGCGAGGTCGACGGCGAAGGTCGGCCGCGACGGCACCGGGCTGTCGAAGAAGTGCACGGGCAGGTTGCTGCAGATGCCTCCGTCGGACCACCAGTTGACGCCGAACGCCGGGTGCTCGGCGCTGGCGCCGGGCGCCGCATAGTCGACGGCGTGCAACGGCACGGCCGACAGCAACATGGGGAAGCTGAGGCTCATCCGGGTCGCGACGATGATGGGCAGGTCCGCCGCATCCGGCAGCGGTTGCAGCGGCAGCGCCTGCTCGCGCAGCTGCTGCGTGCGCCGCTGCTCCGACGCGCTGCCCGACAGCGCCGGCGGGTGTTGCTCCATCCACTCGACCACGTGCGCCGGGAAGAGTCTGCGGAGCTCCGTCGGGTCGAAGAACCACTCGTGCGTTGCCCACGGCATCGCGAGCGGCTCGTGCCGGGTGAGGTTGGTGGTCATGACGCGCAGCTCGACCCCGACCGCCGTGAGGTCGCCGAACGTCACCGGCGGTCCGTCGGCGGTGCGGCCTGCCGTCTCCTGCAACACCGTGTGCAGCCACGGCGTCAGAGCCGGGGCGCCGGCCGAGCCCGCGGCCGGCATGCCGGAGCAGATGCCGAAGCCGTTGGCGGGCACGGGCCCGCCGACACTCCGCAGCACTCCCCACCCGATGCCGGCGAGGCAGCCGATGACGAGACAAAGGACGCCGGCGACGATCGCCGCCCACCGTGCCTGACCGTGGCCGGTTGCGCCGACCACGACAACGGCCATGCCGGGCAGTGCGCCGATGGCCGCCCAGCGTGCGAACGCCCGCGCCGACGCCCAGAGCGTCCGGGCCCACCGACCGAGGCCCTGGTGGCCGAGGCCGGCGGTGAAGGCGCGGTAGAGGCCCGCCGTCCTGGGCTGCGGTTGAAAGAGCCGGAACAGCACCGACCCGCCCGCGACGGACTCGGCAGTGATGTCGTGCGGCAACGACTCGAGGCGCGCGAAACCGTGGCCGGGGCCGACGGCGCCGGT
>JAVEEH010000065.1 GCA_030840545.1 Frankiaceae bacterium
GCTGACGTCGTGTTCGCGCTGCTCGGCATCGTCTGCCTCGCTGCCGCGCTGCTCGTGGTCACCGCCCGCAACGTCATCCACGCCGCCCTCTGGCTCGTCGTCTGCTTCGGCGCCCTGGCCGGCTGCTACCTGGTGCTGACCGCGGAGTTCGTCGCGTGGGTGCAGGTCCTCATCTACATAGGCGCTGTCGTCGTACTGATGCTCTTCGGCGCCATGCTCACGCGCGCACCGATCGGCCTCGTGGCCGATGGGTCCCAGCACAGTCTCGACAGCGGCAACCGTCCGGTGGCGGCCGTTGCCGGGCTGGCCACCGCGGGCCTGCTCGGGACGCTGGTTGTCTCCGCGTTCCGCGGCGCCTACGTCGACATCCACCACACGTCCGTCGGCGACGGACGGGTGGTCGGCGCGTCGGTGTTCCGTTTCTTCGTGCTGCCGTTCGAGGTCGCCAGCGTTCTGCTGCTGGCCGCGCTGGTCGGCGCGATCGTGCTCACCCGCCAGGACCGGCCGGAGCAAAGCTGATGCATCTGTCGCTGGCGGTGTTGCTCTCCGCGTTGCTGTTCGGGGTCGGCGTCTACGGCGTGCTGGCGCGTCGCAACGCTGTCGCGCTGCTGATGGCGGTCGAGCTGATGCTCAACGCGGCCAACCTCGACCTGGTGGCGTTCGACGCGTGGTTCAAGGACACGCTGCACGGCGGTCAGGTGTTCGCCTTGTTCGTCGTCGTGGTGGCCGCAGCCGAGGTCGGCGTCGGGTTGGCGATCGTGCTCACGGTCTTCCGATTGCGCGAGACGGTGTCCGTCGACACCTTGACCCAGCTCGCCGACCGCGACCCGAGGCCGCAGCGGGAACACGATGCCGCGGACGTCGCGCAGTGACGCACTGGGCCTGGCTGCTGCCCGCGCTGCCGGCATTGGCCGCGTTGGTCGGGCTCTTCGGCTGGCGACTGGTGCCCGGTGGGCCGGTTGTCCCGGCGGTCGTGGGGTCCGTCGGCGCGCTGGTGGTCGCGACGGCTCTGGTCGTCGCGGTCGAGGGCAACCCGGCGCTCGTGCACGAGAACGCTGTCGCCTGGACGCCGACCGGCGGCATCGCACTGCACATCGGCACCCGGGTCGACGGCCTGGCAGCGGTCGTCGGCGTCATGGTCTGCGTCGTGGCCCTGCTGGTGCAGATCTACTCGACCGTCTACATGGCGGGCGACCCGCGCTACGCGACCTACGCCGCCGAGGTGTCGCTGTTCACCTCCGCCATGCTGCTCGTCGTCGTCGCGAGCGACTTGTTCGAGCTGCTCATCGGATGGGAGCTCATGGGGTTGTGCTCCTACCTTCTCGTCGGCCACTACTGGCAGACGGAGGGTGCCCGCGCGGCCGCGGTGAAGGCTTTCGTCACGACGCGGATCGGGGACACCGGCTTCCTGTTCGGCATCTTCGCTCTCGGGGTCGGCGCCGGATCCTTCGACCTCACTGCCGTCATGGATCGTGTGCCGGCCATGTCTCACCCCACGGTCCTGGCGGGTGCGCTGCTCCTGCTGTGCGGCGTTGTCGGCAAGAGCGCGCAGTTCCCCCTTCACGTCTGGCTGCCGGACGCCATGGCCGGCCCGACACCGATCAGTGCGTTGATCCACGCGGCCACGATGGTGGCCGCGGGCATCTATGTCGTCGCCCGGCTCTATCCGGTGTTCCTCGCCGCTCCGGTTGCCTTGACCGTCCTCGGCATCATCGCCTGCATCACGATGCTCGGCGCCGCGCTCTGTGCGCTGGCCGAGGACGACCTCAAGCGGGTGCTCGCGTGGTCGACCGTCAGCCAGCTGGCCTATATGGCGGGCGGGCTGGCTGTCGGCGGCTGGACCGCCGGCGTCTGGCACCTGCTGACGCATGCAGCGTTCAAGGCTTTGCTCTTCCTCGCGGCGGGGTCGGTGCTGCGCACTGTCGGCACCAACCTGATGAGTGAGATGGGCGGCCTGTGGCGGCACATGCCGATTACGTTCGGCACCGCCCTGGTCGGTGCCGGTGCACTGGCCGGGCTGCCCCCGTTTGCCGGGGCGTTCAGCAAGGACGGCATCCTGAGCGCCGCAAAGGACCACGGGGGAGCACTCGGCAACGCTGTCTATGTCGTCGGGCTGGTGACCGTTTTCGTGACAGCCGCCTACGTCACGCGGCTCATCCTGCGTACCTTCCTCGGCGTTCACCGGGGACCGGTCGGCGGGGAACCGGTGCGGCTGCACGAGTCACCGCTGCAGATGACCGGCCCGCTGGTGCTGCTCGCCGCGTTCGCTGTCGTCCTCGGTGCGCCCGTGCTCCCTTCGTCCTACGGCGTGCGCCGGTGGTTCGGCGTCCCGGCGGGCACGCAGCCGCTGCACGTCGGCTGGGCCGGGGTGCTGCTGACGACCGTCATCGCGACGGCAGCCGTGATCGGCGTCGTGCTGCTCCACCGCCGCCGCCCGGCTGACGACCCGGTCGCGGTGCTGGGTCGGGCGGCGGTGCCGTTGCGGCGGGCTTTCTGGGTCGACGAGGTCTACGACGTCGCGCTCGTGCGGCCGGTGCATGCGCTCGCGCGGGCTGTGCTGGCGCTCGACCTGCGTGGGCTCGACGCGACTGCTGTCGGCACCGGGCGGACCGCGACGTTCGCCGGTGGGGGCCTACGGCGACTGCAGAACGGCAACGTCCAGGCCTACTTGAGCGCTCTCGTCGCCGGCGTACTCGTCGTGGTCCTCGCGGTCGCGGTGGCGGTGGCGCGATGAGCGTCGCCCTGCCGCTCCTCCTCGGCGTGCCCGCCGCGGGGGCGGCGTTGCTTGCCGCGGTGCCGATGTCCGAGCGGCGGGCGAAGGTCCTCGGCGTGCTCGCAAGCGGCGCGACCCTCGTCGTGGTGCTCGTGCTGACCGTCGGGTTCGACTTCGGCGCGGCAAGCCGGCTGCAGGACGGCGTCGATGTGCGTTGGCTGCCGGCCATCGACGTGCGCTTCCACCTCGGCGTCGACGGCATCAGCCTGCCGCTCGTCATCCTTACTGCCCTGCTGACGCTGCTGTGCGCCATCTACACCGTGGGTTCCGTGCCGGAGGCCGGGCGGGTGCGGCAGCTGCTCGCACTGGTGCTGTTGCTCGAGGTCGGGGTGCTGGGCACCTTCGTGGCCGCCGACCTCATCGTGTTCTTCGTCTTCTTCGAGATCGTCCTCATACCGATGTACTTCCTCATCGCCGCGTGGGGTGGGCCTGGCCGTCGGCCGGCTGCAACGAAGTTCATCCTGTTCACGTTGCTCGGCTCCGCGCTCATGCTCGTCGGCTTCCTCGTCATCTATGCCGGCGCCGGCACGTTCGACATGACCGCGTTGGCGCACGCGCACGGTCGGGGCATCGGCGCCGCGCCGCAGCTGTTCGCCTTCGTCCTGCTGCTCATCGGGTTCGGCATCAAGAGCCCGATGTGGCCGTTGCACACCTGGTTGCCCGATGCGCACACCGAGGCACCGACCGTCGGGTCGGTGCTGCTCGCCGGCGTGCTGCTGAAGATGGGCACCTACGGCTTGGTGCGCATTGCTGTCGCCGATGTGCCGGACGGTGCGCGCCGGGCGGCACCGGCACTCGGCATCCTCGCAGTCGTGGGCGTCGTGTATGCCGCGTTTGCCTGCCTCGCGCTCGTCCGCAGTGGTGACCTCAAGCGGCTGATCGCCTTCTCGAGCGTCGGCCACATGGGGTTCGTCCTGCTCGGCATCGCCACGCTCACCCCGGTCGGCATCCAGGGTGCGTTGATCGGCAACGTGGCGCACGGCGTCATCACCGGCCTGTTGTTCTTCCTCGTCGGCGGGATGAAGGACCGCTTCCACACCAGCGAGATCGAGGAGCTCGGTGGTGGGTTGCTCGCCAAGGTGCCGGTGCTGGGCGGGCTGACGCTGTTCGCCGCGATCGCGAGCCTGGGGCTGCCCGGGCTCGCCGGTTTCTGGGGCGAGATGCTCGCCATGCTCGGCGCCTGGTCCCCGGCGGCGGCGCTGTCCCGGCCGCTGTTCATCGTCCTCATGGCCGTCGCAGGAGCCGGCACCATCCTCACGGCCGTCTACTTCCTGGCGATGCTGCGGCGGGTCGACTTCGGCGTCGTCACGGCTCGGTGGCGGGAGGCGCCGATCCCCGACGCGGTCGCAGCCGACCTCGTGGCGTGGGTGCCGCTGACGGTGCTCGCGCTGTCGATCGGGGTGTGGCCGCGACTCGTCCTCGGCGTGAGCGACGCCGCCGTCCGAGGACTGCTCAGATGAGGCTCATCCAGTCGATCGACTACGCCGCGATCGCACCGCCGGTCGCGCTCGGGCTGACCGCCGTCGTCGTTCTCGTCGCCGACCTGTTCCTCCCGCCGGCGCGGCGTGCCCTGGCGACGGTGATCTCACTGGCAGGGAGTCTCGTCGCGCTCGGCTTCGCGGCGTGGCTGCCGACTCAGGACGCACGGCACACGTTGTGCTTCCCGGGTGGCGCCTGCTCCTACGCCGCGGATCACTTCACGGCGTTCTTCCAGCTGCTCTTTCTCGGTGCCCTCGTTGTGGTGCTGCTCCTCTCCCTCACGTCGGTGGCGGAGGAGTCCCTGCCCACCGGTGAGTTCCATTTCCTGTTGCTGTCCTCGGTCACCGGCATGCTCGTCCTCGCCGCGTCCCGCGACCTGCTGTCGCTGCTCGTGGCGCTCGAGGTGGTCTCGCTCCCGGCTTTCGTCCTCGTCGGGCTGCGCCGCGGTGACCCGCGGGGCAGCGAGGCGGCCCTGAAGTTCTTCCTCTTCTCCGTTGTGTCGACCGGCCTGACCGTCTATGGCATGGCGTTGGTCTACGGCGTCACCGGCACCCTGCAGGTCGACGGCATTGCCGCCGCGCTCGCGCCGGTGCACGCGGCGGGCGGAGCAAAGTCCTCCCTTGCCGCCGCCGCCGTGGTGCTCGTGGTGGTGGGGTTCGCCTTCAAGGTGTCCGCGGTGCCCTTCCACTTCTGGGCTCCCGACACCTATCAAGGCGCGCCGGTGCCGGTGGCCGCTTTCCTGTCCACGGCGTCCAAAGCTGCCGGCTTCGCGGGAATGCTGGTGCTCCTGCTCGAGGCGTTCCGCCCCTACGCCGACGTGTGGGGGCCGGTCATCGCGGTGCTGGCTGCGCTGACGATGACGGTCGGCAACCTCGTTGCGCTGCGGCAGTGGCACATCGTGCGCCTGCTCGCCTGGTCGACCGTGGCCCAGGCCGGCTACATGCTGGTGCCGCTCGGCATCGCCACGACCGCCGGCGGCCGGGGGGCCGCGGAGCTGCACACGGCAGTGCAGGCGACGCTCGCTTACCTCGGCATCTACGTCGTGATGAACCTCGGTGCCTTCGCCTGTGTGGCCGCCGTGGTCCGGCACTCGCCGCGAGCCGGCGTCGAGGACTTCCGTGGTCTCGCCCGGCGCTCGCCGGTGCTCGCCGTCTGCTTCGCGCTGTTCCTCACGGCGCTCGCAGGCTTGCCGCCCGGTGTCGCGGGGCTGTTCGCGAAGCTCGTCATCCTGCGGGCTGCCGTGCACGGCCACGTCGCCTGGCTCGCCGTCATCGCCGCTGCCAACGCGGTCATCGGCCTCGCCTACTACCTGCGCGTCGCCGCTCTGCTCTTCGACCTGTCGAGCGACTCGGCGGCGGCACCTGCGGTGAGCGGGCCGCTGGTCGCCCGGCGGTCACGCACCGTCTGGGCCGCTGTCGCCGTCACGGCGCTCGGCACCGTCGCGCTGTCGGTCGACCCGCAACTGCTGTTGCACGCGGCATCCACGGCCGCAGCCAGCCTTCGTCATAGCGTGGCCCCATGATCCGCACCCGCGTCTACCGGAACGGGGTGTGCACCCATGAGAACTTCTCGCCGGAGCAGATCTCGGATTTTCTCGAGCAGGATGAGGGGGCGGTCTGGCTTGACGTGACCGAGCCGACGGCCAAGGAGTTCGCGCTGATCGCGGAGGAGTTCGGCCTCAACCCACTCGCGGTCGAGGACGCGTTGCACGAGCGCCAGCGCCCCAAGCTCGACCACTACTCCGATCATGTGTTCATCTCGTTGTACGACGTCCAGCTCGACACGACGAGCGGCGAGCTCGTGACCTCGGAGCTCGCCGTTTTCGCCTCGCCTCGCTACCTGATCACGGTGCGCAAGGATGCCGGGGGCTCGATGGACAAGGTCGTGCAGCGTTGGGACGACACCGGCCACCTGGCGAAGCACGGGGTCGGCTTCTTGCTGTGGGGCTTGCTCGACGTCGTGGTGGACGGACACTTCGAGACCGTGCAGCAGCTCGACGACGCCATCGCGTCGCTGGAGGACCTGCTGTTCGACGACCGGCCGCGTGCACCGGAGGTGCAGCGGCGCTCGTTCGAGCTCCGTAAGTCGTTGGTCCTGCTGCGCCGCGTTGTGCTGCCCACGCGCGAGGTTGTGAATGCGCTGATGCGGCGCGAGATGGACCTTGTCGACGAGGCACTCATGCCTTACTACCAGGACGTCTATGACCACGTCCTGCGCGCCACGGACTGGACCGACTCGCTCCGTGATCTGGTGTCGACCATCCTCGAGACCAACCTCACCATCCAGGGCAACCGGATGAACGAGGTCATGAAGCAGGTCACGTCGTGGGCGGCGATCATCGGCGTGCCGACCGCGATCACCGGCTACTACGGCATGAATGTGCGCATCTTCCCGAGTGCCGGATCGACACTCGGCGGCATCGTCGCTCTGTTGCTGATCGTTGGCGTCTCGGGGGTTCTCTACTTCGCGTTCAAGCGCCGCGAGTGGCTCTAGCCGCCGTCAGGCGATCCGCCGGGTGAGATCGACGCGGCCGCGGGTCACGCTGCCCGCGACGACGATCGCCAGCACCGGGGCCGCCAGCACGAGCAGGGCCAGCCAGCGCAGCGGCACGGTGAACGGGTAGGACGTGCTGCCTTGCAGCAGCGAGACCCCGACCAGGCAGCCCAGGGCGAGGCCCAGCACCGAGCCGAGCGCGCCGACGGCCGCCGCCTGTGCCATGGCGTGCACCCGGCGCCGCGACGGTGAGGCTCCGACGGCGGCGAGGGTCGCCATGTCGGCCCGCGACTCCGCCATCGCCAGCGCGACGGCGATCGACGTGCCCGCCAGCGTCGCCAGGGCGGCGGCACCGACCAGTGCGAGCAGGATCAGGCCCAGACCGCCGTGGTAGCCGCGCTCCACCATGACGAACCCGGTGTTGCCGAGGGCGTGCCGCAGGGTGTCTTCCTCAGCCTTGCTCGGCAGGTGAGCGGTGCGAAGGAGTGCCTCTCGCCCGATGACCGGCCAGTGGTGGGCGGCCGCGGTTGCTGCCGAGACCAGCACCTGGCCGGACCCCGCGGAGAGCGGCACGTCCGGCACGGTGAGCGCTGCGAGCCTCGTGGTCACCACGTGCGGGCGGCTGTTGCCGGTCACGAGGTCGATGCCGACTCGGCCGTGGTCGGCGTAACCGCGCTGGATGACCACCGCTCCGCCACTCGCGAGCGTCTGTCCCGCGAGCACGACGTGCCGCCCGGCCAGGATGTCGACCGCCGTCGCGTCGGCGACCTGCACGGTGCCGCCGTCGCACGAGGTGTCACCGTTGTCCTGGCAGAGCGCCACCCGGGCATAGATCGCGCCGAACTGTCCGGCGTGCGGCGGCGGTCCGATCTGGCCCACACTGCCGACATCCGTGACGGCGAACAGGCTGCGCGCAGCGGCGACGTGGGCGGCCAGCTCGGTGTCGGTCTGCCCCGAGATGAGAGCGGTCCCGACCGGCGTGTAGGGCAGATAGGAACGACGGTTGCGCACGTCGGTGCTGGACGCGACGAACAGCACCAGCACGGCGCCGGCCACGACCGTGGCCACCGCGGCAGCGGCCGGCGCCGTGCGGTGCCGGTGCCGGGCGGCGTCGCGGGTGGCCAGCCGCAGCGAGAGCGGGAGGCGATGTGCCAGCCGACCGATGCGGGTCAGCAGCGCGGGGCAGCTTCGGGCGAGCCCGGCCAGCGTCAACGCAGCACCCAGCGAGACCAGCGCCGTCCACCGGCCGTCGTGCGAGACGGCCGTGAACGAGTGGGCGACCTGGCCGACCGACACCGACATGGCCGTGGTGGCGTTGTTGTCGAGCGAGTGGTGCCAGGCCACCGCGGAGCCGATGACGACGAGCGGTCCCGCGACCAGTGCGGCCCAAGCCCACCGCGGGTTGCGCACCACCGCTGCGTCGGTCGGGAAGCGGGTGCTCAACATGTCGAGCACCGGGAGCCGGGCGCTGCTGCGGGCGGGGATGACCGCGGCGAGCACACCGGCCAGGACGCCGACCGCGCACACAGCCGCGATCGCGAGAGGTCGTCCGTCGAGTGGACCGAACGCCGTGTCGACGACGTGTTCCAGCAGCGGTCGCGCGAGGAAGACCGCGACCACACCCGCGACGACGCCGGCGGCAGCGCCGAGGAGCCCGAGCACGACGCCCTGGGCGAGCACCACCCGGCGGACGTCGCGTTCGTCACCGCCGGTGGCCCGCAACAGGCCGAGCTCGCGGACCTGCCGCCGGGTGCCGACCGCGAACGCGGTGCCCGCGAGCAGCACGATCTCGGCGATGCCGAACCCGATGACGCTGCTGAGGACGGCGATGACCTGCGCGTTGATGAGTGTTCCAGCGGACTGGAGCAGGCGGGACGGGTGTTCCCACTGCTGCCGGGTCTCGTAGACGACGCCGCGGGCGGCCAGGGCCGCGTGCAGATCCGGGGCCTGATGGCCCGGGAACGTGATGAGCCAGGTCGGTTCGCCGTAGGCCTGCCGCTGAAACGCCGGCATGCCGCCGAACGCAGCGAGGGGGGCAATGACCTCCTCGGCGGACAACGAACGCGGGTCGCGGATGATCGCGGTGACGGTCACGGCACCCAGGCCGCTGACGTCGGCGTGGCTTCCGACTGACAGTTTCAACCGGTGCGCGAGCGAGTCGGTCACGGCGACCTCGCCGGACGGACTGGGCGCCGAGCCGGTGATGACGCTGAACAGGCCGCTCCCGACCGGGTCGCTGAGGTCGACCGGGCGGGCGGTGACCTGACTCGCACGCCGGCCCGCCGTGATGCTGACGCCCTTGCTGTTGTCGGCCGAGGGTGTGAGCGTCGCGCCGGCCGGGAGCCACGAGGCCAGGTCGACGGAGCCGGGGGACTGCTTCCCTTCGGCGGAGCCCTCGGAGCTGACGGGTTCGCCGGAATAGCTCTGGCCGCGGCCGATCGCGGACGCGGCTGGAAACAGTCGGGTGTATTGGGTGACGTTCGCGATCGCGTCGGCACTTCCGAGATAGCGAGCCGCGGCCTGCCCGGCTGAAAGGCGGGCAGTGCTGATCGTCACGAGCGCGAAGGTGCCGGCGAGGACCGGGATCGCGACGAGGGCAGCGATGAGCGCCGAGCGCGCGGGCGCCTTGCGCACGAGACGCCAGGCGAGACGGAACGTCGCCCTCCATCGGGTCGTCATGGTCGGCCGCCGGACACCATCGCGTCGCCGTTGGGAGTGCGGGGCTCGTTGACCGCCTCGTCCACGACGCGGCCGTCGCGCAGGAACACGACGCGGTCGGCCCAGGCGGCATGCCGTGACTCGTGCGTGACCAGGACGGCTGCCGCGCCGCCCTCGCACTGCTCGCGCATCAGTCGCAGCACCGACTCGCCGGTCGTCGTGTCGAGGGCGCCGGTGGGCTCGTCGGCCAGGAGCAGGCGGCGGGCACCGATGAACGCCCGCGCGATCGCAACCCGTTGCTGCTGTCCGCCGGAGAGGTCATCGGGAAAGCGGTCGGCGACGTCGGCGAGTCCGAACCGCTCGAGGGTCGCGAGCGCCTCGGCCTTGGCGGCGCGCAGCCCGACCCCGTCGAGCTCGCGCGGCAGCGACACGTTCTCGGCGGCGGTCAGTGCGGGCAGCAGGTTGAGGTCCTGGAAGACATAGCCGATGCTGCGACGCCGCAGCGCCGCTACCGCGCGCGTGCTGAGCTCGCCGAGGTTCACGCCGTCGACGCTGACGGTGCCGCTGGTCGGGGCGTCGAGGCCGCCGGCGAGGTTGAGCAGCGTCGACTTCCCGGACCCGCTGGGTCCCATCACGGCCACCAGCTCACCCGGCTCGACCGACAACGTGACCGCGTCGAGCGCGGTCACCGCGGTCGCACCGTGGCCGTGCACCCGGCTCACGTTCTGCAAGGACAGCAGCGTCATCGACGTACCCCATTCTTGAATGCCTGGTTGTTGAGCAGCCGTTCTTCGCAGCTGTCCAGCCAGCGCACCTCGGCCTCTGCCTGGAAGATCAATGAGTCGAGCGCGAGGAGCCACGCGAGGTCGTCCTCACCGGCGTGGAACTTCTGCCGGGTGAGGTCCTGCAGGTCGCGCAGGGTCGCCGTGCGCTGTGCCTGCACGACCTCACGAACGTCGACGCCGGCGACCGACAGGGCGAGCGACAGCTTGATCGCGAGCTCGTCGCGCGGCCGGTCGGCACGGGCAACCGGGGTCGCGAACCACCGCTGCAGCTCGACCCGGCCTGCATCGGTCAGCGCATAGATCTGGTGGCCGTCCCCGTCGTCACCCGCGGCGTCGACGAGCCCATCGCGCTCGAGCCGGGACAGCGTCGTGTAGATCTGCCCGATGTTGAGCGGCCAGGTCCCGCCGGTGCGCTCCTTGAAGGTCGTGTGCAGCTGGTAGCCGTACATCGGCTGCTCGTCGAGCAGGGCCAGCAGTCCCAGCTTGACCGACACCGCGCACCCCCTTGGCGACTACATACGCAGTATGCATACCGGGTAAGTAGTCGTCAAGCGACGCGTCTGGCGGCCTAGCGGTAGTTCTGGAACTGCAGCGGGATACCGAAGTCGGCCTCGCGGAGCATCGCGATGACGATTTGCAGGTCGTCCCGCTTCTTCGACGACACCCGCACCGTGTCGCCCTGCACCTGCGACTGCACGCCCTTGGGGCCGTCTGCCTTGATGCGCTTGACGATGGCCCGCGCCTTCTCGTCGTCGATGCCCTGGCGGATGGTCACGAGCAGCCGCGACGTGCCACCGGCGGCCGCCTCCGGGTCGCCGTGGTCGAGGGCCTTGAGGGAGACGTTGCGTTTGATCAGCCGCTCCTTGAACACGTCGAGGACGGCCTTGACCCGGTCGTCGCTGTTGGCCTTGATCTCGACACCGGCCTCGCCGCTCCAGGTGATCGAGGCGCCGGTGTTCTTGAAGTCGAAGCGCTGTCCGACCTCCTTGGCGGCCTGGTTGACGGCGTTGTCGACCTCCTGTCGGTCGACCTTGCTCACCACGTCAAACGAGGAGTCAGCCACGTGGCGCCTCCGCTATTCTGTCGAGCGCGCAATCCAGGCGGGTTGCCCGAGTGGTCAAAGGGAGCGGACTGTAAATCCGCCGGCTCAGCCTACGATGGTTCGAACCCATCACCCGCCACCAGCAGTGACCTTCCGCGGGCCGTGATCACGGACGTGGCGGCGACGCCGACAGCCGACAGCTCGGCCTTGCTGCCGGCGCCGGCCGAGTCGACGATGACGCCGGAGCACTCGGGGATGCCGAGCACGGTGACGTCGTCGGCGCAGAGAGCGGCGCGCACCCACGCCGGCCGGCTGCCGTCGAAATGCGGTACGACGACATGGCCGGGCACGAGCCCGAGGCCTGGCCCGAGGGTCGGGTTCCCCCGCCATTGCGGCAGCAGCGTCACTGCGCAGGCCACCATCGCGCCCGCGCTGGAGCCCATGACCGGACAGCCCGCGGCATGCCGACTCGCGATGACGGCGCCGAGCCCGGTCTCGACCAAGGCGTCGCGCAGCACCCGCGGCGAGCCTCCGGTCATCACGACGTAGCCGGCGCCTTCGACCGCGGTCGCCGCTTCGTCCGGGCGGCGGCGGGCGTCCGGCGCAGCCGTGGCGTCGGCCCCGAGGCTCTGGAAGTAGCGAACGGCGTTGGCGCCGGTGCGGGTGTAGTCGCTGCCCGGCCGCGAAGCGAGCGGGACGATGACCACTGGCCCGTCGCCCGCCCGGCGCAGCAGGATCTCGTCCATCGGCCGGCACGCTTCGGTGAGCTCGTTGCCGCCTTGCAGGAACACCGTCGGCATGCGCTCAGCATGCCCCTGCGGACCGGTCCGCAGCCCGTGTAATCTGGCTGCGCTTCCCGGCCCCCTTAGCTCAGTCGGCAGAGCGTCTCCATGGTAAGGAGAAGGTCTACGGTTCGATTCCGTAAGGGGGCTCTGCACCGCAGTCCAGCCTGCGCCCGCCTCTCCGCCCGCCGGCCCGCGCCCGGGCCTCCGCCGCCAGGTGTGAGACGCCTCACCCTTTGGTCAGGGATGGAATCCGTCGACGTAAGGATTGGTTCTATTCATTGGAGAGGAGAACCACATGTTGACCTTCATCGACATCACCGGGACGGTGGGCAGCGAGCACGCTCGCGACATGCACCGAGCGGCCAAGGCCTACCGCGCCAGCCGGGTCGGCCGCCCCGAGCACTCTGCGTTCCGGGACTTCCTGGCCCGGACACAGCTCGGCCCGGTGGACAACTACCGCAGCCGCTGACCCGCGACATCGCACCCCGGCGTCGGGACAACGGACGCCGGGGTTTTCGATGCCCCCTGTGGCAGAATGTGTCGGCTCGGGGTCCCGCGGCGGAGTAGCTCAGCCAGGCAGAGCAAGCGGCTCATAATCGCTGTGTCGCCGGTTCAAATCCGGCCTCCGCTACGCTTGCACGTCCGCTCGGAATTGCAGCTCCATCGAACAGAACGGAAGGGTCGGCACCGTGGCAGCCACCGACGTACGGCCGAAGATCACTCTGGCCTGCAACGAGTGCAAGCACCGCAACTACATCACCAAGAAGAACCGGCGCAACGACCCGGACCGCATGGAGCTCAAGAAGTTCTGCCCGAACTGCCGCCAGCACACCGTGCACCGGGAAACCCGCTAGCGAGACCACGCGCGTGGATCTGGACGTTCTCGCCGCGGCCGGGCTCTACGACGCCACCGCCCCGGATGCCGCCAAGCGGGCCGAGCTCCTCGAGTTCCTGAATGAGCAAGGCTGCAGCGTCGACGAGATGGTCGCTGCGGACGCCCGCGGGCGGCTGTTCGCCCTGGCCGGCGACCGGATCGTGCGGCCGGATCGGGACCGGTTCACCCTCGCCGAGGTCGCCGAGCAGATCGACGCACCGGTCGCCGACGTGCGGGCGCTGTGGCGAGCGTTCGGGCTGGTCGAGGCCGATCGCACCCAACCGGTGGCCTCGCCCACGGACGTCGACATGATGCGCACCGCCGTCACCATGGCCAGTCTGCTCGGCCTGGACACGACCCGCGGCATGGCCCGGGTGATGGGCTCGGCGATGGCGCGGGTCGGTGACGCGGCGAGCACGGCGGTGCGCGGACAGCTGCCGTCGATGTCGGTGGCCATCTCCGGCAGCGAGCTCGAGACGGCGCGGTCGTTCGCCGGCGTGGCCACTGCCGTGCCGGCCCTCGGCCGGACGCTCGACGCGTTGTTCCGCCATCACCTCGAGGCGGCGCGCATGCATTTCGAGCGCACCGAGAGCTGGGAGGTCGTCGGCGAGGGTGGCATCCGGGTAGGTGTCGGCTTCGCCGACCTCTGCGGGTTCACCGGACTCACCCAGCAGCTGTCGATGGACAGCTTGTCCCAGCTGTTGAGCGGGTTTGAGGAGGTCGCGGCCGACGTCGTCCAGGATCACGACGGGCGGCTGGTCAAGTTCATCGGCGACGCGGTCATGTTCGTGGCGCCCGACGCGTCGATCGCCGTCGCGGTCGCCGAAGCGCTCGTCCTCGCCGCGGCGATTCGCGGCCTGACAGCTCGGGCCGGCGTCACTGCGGGCACCGCGCTTGCCCTTGACGGCGACTACTTCGGCCCGGTCGTCAACCTCGCCGCCCGGCTGGTCGCCCTCGCCGAGCCCGGCACGGTGCTCGTCTCGGAACCGGTGGTCGAGCGGCTGGCCGGCAGTCGCACTGTCGTAGCGCTGGGGCCGCAGACCATTCGCGGGTTCGACGACCCGGTCCCGGTGTCGAGGCTGGCACCCGTCGGCTGAGGCCGGGCCGGGCCGTTGGTAACGTCCGCGGATGCCGATCAACCGGGACTTCATCGGTCGGGAGTACGTCGCTGACGAGACCTACGAGGTCTCCCGTGAGCTGATCCGGCGGTTCGCCGACGCCATCGGGGACGCCCAGCCCGCCTACCGCGATGTCGAGGCGGCGAAGGCGCTCGGTCATCCCGACGTCATTGCCCCGCCGACCTTCCTGACCGTGCTCGGCTTCCGGTTCGCCGGCGCCGGTCCGCTCGCGGACCCGAGCCTCGGGCTCAACTACGCGCTGGTGGTCCATGGCGAGCAGCGGTTCGTCCACCACCGTCCGGTCCGCGCCGGTGACGTCCTGACCGTCACCACGACGGTCGACGACATCCGGGATGCGGGTCGCAACGAGACGCTCACCACCAAGACTGCCGTCAGCACCACCGAAGGCGAGCCCGTCGCCGACCTCTACTCCACGATCGTGTCCCGGGGCACGGCCGGCGCGCAGGAAGGTGCCAACGCATGACCGCCAAGGTGAGGTACGACGACGTCGAGGTCGGCACCGAGCTGCCGGCCCAGACCTTCCAGGTCCAGCGCGCCAACCTTGTGCAGTACTGCGGTGCGTCGGGCGACTTCAACGTCATCCACTGGAACGAGCGCGTCGCGAAGGCCGTCGGCCTGCCCGACGTCATCGCCCACGGCATGTTCACGATGGCCGAAGCCGGCCGGGTCGTGAGTGACTGGGCCGGCGACCCGGGAGCCGTGGTGGAGTACGGCGTGCGCTTCTCCGCTCCTGTCGTCGTTCCCGACGACGACCGGGGCGCGACGCTCGTCGTCAAGGGCACGGTGGCCGAGAAGCTCGACGGCAACCGCGTCGCGGTCGATCTCGACGCCCGCGTGGACGAGTCGAAGGTCCTCGCGAAGGCGCGGGCGGTCGTCCAGCTCGCGTGAGCGGCGCCGACACCATCCGCGTCGTCGGGCACGGCGCTTCTTCTGTTGAGCCCGACGTCGTCGTGGTCGCCCTCGGCGTCGAGGTGACCGCCGCTGCGCCAGCGGCCGCGCTGCAGGCGGGCAGCACCGCGTTCGGCCAGCTCCGGGCCGCCTTGCTCGATGGCGGCGTCGAGCCGCACCGGCTGCAGACCTCGCACATCTCCCTCCAACCGGAGTGGGATCACCGGGGCGGCCGACGACCGGTGGGATACCTCGCGCGGGCGGACGTCACGGCAGTGCTGCCCGATCCCAGCCGGCTCGGAGATCTGCTGGCGGCCGCGGTCGAACGGGGCGGCGACGCCGCGCGCGTCTACAACATCGCCTGGCAGGTGTCGGACCCGGACCAAGCCGCCGCGGCCGCCCGGACCGATGCCTTTGCGGACGCACACCGTCGGGCCGAGCACTACGCCTCGTTGGCCGGCCGGGCCCTCGGCACCGCCGTCAAGATCACGGAAGGCAACGACCTCGGCGACGGCTTTCGACACCGGCGTTTCGCGGGTGCGGCGCTCATGGCCAGCGCAGGCATGGATGTCGACGCGGGCGAGGTCGCCATCACCACCGCGGTCGCGGTGACCTGGGAGCTGACCTGAGCGAGGCCGCGCCCGCCGCCGTCGTGGCGCTGGCCGAGCAGCGCGCCACCGCCCGGACCCAGCGGGACTTCGCTGCTGCGGATCGGCTCCGGGACGAGATCCTGGCGGCGGGCTGGCTGGTGACGGACACGGCTGCCGGCTTCACCCTCGCGCCCAAACCGGCCTACGACGTCCTCGCCTCGCTCGCGGACCTACCGGACAACTCGGCGGCTGCGGACACGCATCGCGCGACGGTCAGCGTGCTTGTCGACGGCTGGCCCGATGACGTGCGGGTGTGCCTCGCCGCACTGTTCGAGCACACCTCGGCGGATGTGGTCGTCCAGGCGCTCGACCTGGGCGGCGTCGATGGTGCCGGCGACGCGGTGCACGATTTCGCCGGGCCGCGGCTGCAGGAGTGGCACCTCGCCGGTCCGGCGGGTTGGGCGAACGCCCGCACGGCGTTGCTGCGCGCCGACACCGCGCGGATCCACGTGTGGTGCGACCTGTCGACGGTGCTCACCGGCGACGCGCTGACACCGCTGCTGGACGAGATCGACAGCTCGGCGGAGGTCGTCGGTGCCGGCTGGCGCGGCGTCGACGTCGACCTCGCTGACGACTGGCGGTCGTTCGTCGACGCCGGCCCCGGGGAGGTCGATGCTGTGCTCGGATACCTCTTTGCCATGCGGCGCTCGACCGCGCTGACCGCCGGGGGCCCGCACCCGAAGGCGCGCTTCTATCGCAACGCCGACACCGAGTTCTCGCTCGCGCTGCGCGAGGCGGCGCGGGCGGGGGGAGCTGCCGGACGGCTCGTCGTACCGGCCGGGGAGCTGCCCTGCCGGCAGGGTCGGCACCACGGCTACCACGACGGCGACCCGGCCTACCGGGACAAGGAGTCGGCGCGCACCTATGCGCGGCTGCTGCAGCGGTTCCGTGGTCGCACCGACCTCCTCGCTCCGCGCTAGGGGCGCGGGCTCATGCTCTGCGACACGGGGGAGCGGGGTTGGGGCCCCGCGACAAGCGCCAAAGGCGCAGAAACAACAGCTTGACAAGGTAGTGAGTCATCACTCACCATGTGCACATGATGGCACCGGCAACGCGGATGACCGCCGGCGAGCGGCGTGCCGACGTGCTGCGGGCCGCGGTCGCGGAGTTCGCCAAGACCGGCTACCAGGGCACCTCGACCGAGGACGTCGCGCGCGTCGCCGGCATCAGCCAGCCCTACCTGTTCAAGATGTGGCCGACGAAGAAGGCGCTGTTCATCTCCTTGGTCGAGCACGGGTTCGAGCGGGTCCGGCAGGCGTTCGTCGAAGCCACTGGCGAGGCGACCGGCGACGAGGCGCTCGACCGGATGGGCGAGGCCTACGGCGAGCTGCTGCGGGACCGCGACGAGCTGCTGCTGCAGATGCAGTCTTACGCGGCCTGTGACGACCCGGAGATCGGTGCGGTCACCCGCCGTGAGTTCGGCCGGCTGTGGCGCCAGGTCGCGCGCCTGTCCGGGCTCGACGACGAGCGGCTGCAGCAGTTCTTCGCCATGGGGATGCTCATGAACGTCGTCGCTTCGATGGACGCCACCAACCACCCTTCGCAATGGGTCAAGGCCTGCGTCCCGCCGGCCTGGCTCGCGCCGCCCACCTGGGATGGCTGATTTTTTTTCGGCGTCAAAGTGAGTGACTGCTCACTAAGTACGTAGAGGAGAACGGCGATGACAGCACGAAGCCGCACCATCTGGACGTTCGTCGTCACGAGCATCGCGCTGTTCATGGCGCAGCTGGACAACCTCGTCGTCACCACAGCCCTGCCGGTCATCCGCACCGATCTGCACGCGTCGTTGTCGTCGCTGGAGTGGACGGTCAACGCCTACACGCTGACCTTCGCCGTGCTGCTGCTCACCGGCGCAACCCTGGGCGAACGCTTCGGCCGGCGCCGCATGCTCGTCATCGGGCTCGTCATCTTCACGGCCGGCTCGGCGGCCGCCGCGCTGGCGCCGAGTGTCGACTGGCTCGTCGCCTTCCGCGCCATCCAAGGTGCGGGCGCGGCCATCGTCACCCCGCTCACGCTGACATTGCTCTCGGCCGCGGTTCCGGTCGAACGCCGCGGCATGGCACTGGGCATCTGGGGCGCTGTCGCCGGCCTCGCGATCGCCACCGGTCCGGTCGTCGGCGGCGCCGTGGTGCAGGGCTGGTCCTGGCAGACGATCTTCTGGCTCAACGTGCCACTCGGTCTGCTGCTCATTCCACTCGCCCGATTCCGCATCGTCGAGAGCCGCGGCCCGTCGACCCGGCTGGATCTGCCCGGCGTAGGGCTCGCGAGCGCGGGGCTGTTCGGCATCGTGCTCGGTCTCGTCCGCGCCAACAGCCTCGGCTGGACCTCTCCCTACGTCCTCACGGCGCTCGTCGCCGGTGTCGCGCTCGTCATCGGGTTCGTCGTCTGGGAGACACGAACGCCGCAGCCGATGCTGCCGATGCGGCTGTTCCGCTCGCGGGGCTTCTCCGCGACCAACCTCGCCAGCGTGCTGATGTTCTTCGGGATGTTCGGGTCGATCTTCCTGCTGGCGCAGTTCCTTCAGACCGTCCAGCACTACTCGCCGCTGTCCGCCGGGCTGCGCACCCTGCCCTGGACCGGCATGCCGATCGTCGTCTCACCGATCGCCGGGATCGTCGCCGACCGCATCGGCGGCCGGCCGGTGGTCCTGACCGGTCTGGTGCTGCAGGCCACCGGCCTCGCCTGGCTGGCCGCCGTCTCGTCGCCGACCGTCGCCTACAGCTCGCTCGTCCCGGCGTTCATCGTCAGCGGAGTCGGCATGGCCATGTTCTTCGCACCGGTCGCGACCATGGTGCTGGGCACGGTCCGGCGCGAGGAGGAGGGCATCGCCTCCGGCGCCACGAACGCGCTCCGCGAGCTCGGCGGTGTCTTCGGCATCGCGGTCCTGGCCGCGGTGTTCTCCGCGCACGGCGGCTACACGTCCGGGCCGGCGTTCGTCGACGGCCTGCGTCCGGCGGTCGCGGTCGGAGCAGCCGGCGTGTTCCTCGCGGCCCTCGCGCTCCTCGCCGTTCCCCGGGGTACGCCCGAGGTCGACGCAGCCGGCCCCGTGGACGCCTACGCCGGCAGCCGCGAACCCGCGCTTAGCGCCTGACCCTGCGGGTATGTTCGAGTCACCTCTGGCCGGGCTCATCTCGGAACCGTTACCAGCCGATGCGAGTCCTAGAGAGGCCCCGCCCACGGGTCCCTGGCGAGTACGAGTAGTAGGTGGCGAGCATGACGGTTCTCACCTTCTGGCGGCGCGGCCGGCAAGACCAGCCGGCGCGCGCGGCGGGCGAGGCCGCCCACCCGGCGCCGCGCGAAGCGTTCGTCCTCTCCGGGGGTGGCAGCCTGGGCGCGGCCCAGGTGGGCGCGCTGCAGGCCTTGTTCGAGGCCGGGATCGTCCCCGACGTCGTCATCGGATGCTCGGTCGGAGCCCTCAACGCAGCTTTCGTCGCGGTGGAGCCCACGGCCGCCCGGGCCGGAGAGCTCGAGAAGGTCTGGCGGGGCATGTCTCGCGACGCGGTCTTTCCCGACGGTCGCTTCTCGGTGGCGCGGCGGTTGGCCGGCCGCGCTGACCATCTCTACTCACCAGCCGGTCTCCGCGCGGTCATCGAGGCCTGCGTCCCGTTGGCTGACCTCGCTGACACCCAGATCCCGGTCCATGTCGTCACCACGGACCTTCGCGCCGGCGAGCCGGTGTGGTGGACCGGCGGCGACCCGGTCGAGGTCCTCGCGGCGAGCGCCTGCCTGCCCGGCATCTTCCCGCCGGTCGAGCTCGCCGGCAGCGTCCACGTCGACGGCGGTGTCACCTGCCCGGTCCCGACCCAGCGGGCGCTCGACCTCGGCGCGACCCGGGTGTGGGTGCTCGACGTCGCCCGCGACTACCACGGTTGGGCCGACGACCGGATGACGGCCATGGACGTGCTCGTGGAGAGCTTCGCGATCTCGCGGGCCCACCTCGGTCGCCAGGAGCCGGCGGCCCGGCCCGGTCAGCGAGTGGTCTCGCTGCCCACACTGCGCACCGGCCGGCACGACATGCGCGACTTCTCCCGTACGTCGGCCCTCATCTCCGCCGGCCGCGAGGCGGGACGCGCGATGATCGCGGCCGAGCGGGCCGAGCGACTGACGGTCGCCAGCGCTTCCTGACGGTCAGGCCGACGCCTCGCCGA
>JAVEEH010000185.1 GCA_030840545.1 Frankiaceae bacterium
AGCACACGATGATTGCGGTGCATGAACCGCTGGGCCGCGACGAGGAGGGCGTCCGCTTCAACGACGACGCGGTCTCGATGGGGTTGCAGGCCGCCACGCACTGGGACGCTCTCGCGCACGTCAGCTATGCCGGACGGATGTGGAACGGCACCGCGCCCTCGGCCGTGGACGCGACCGGCGCGCACCGGCTCGGGGTCGACCGCGTCGGCCCGCTGGTCTCACGCGGCGTGCTGCTCGATGTCGCGCGGGCGCGGGGGGTGGAGCGGCTCGCGGCAGGCCTGCCGCTGACGCCTGACGACATGGACGCGGCGGAGTCGCTCGCCGGCGTCACCGTCGACGCGGGTGACGTGGTGCTGATCCGCACCGGCCAGATGCAGCTGTTGCATGCTGGCGACAAGCTGGCCTACAGCATCAGCACGGCCGGGCCGTCGATGCAGACCGTGACGTGGTTCCGCGACCGTGACGTCGCCGCCGTGGCGACCGACAACCTGTCGTTCGAGGTGTTTCCCGGCGAGCTCGACGGGCTGATGCTGCCGGTGCACATGCTGCACATCGTCGAGATGGGCCTGGTGCAGGGACAGAACTTCGATCTCGAGGCCCTGTCGGCCGACTGTGCCGACGACGGCCGCTATGAGTTCCTGCTCTCGGCCACGCCGGAGCCGGTGACCGCGGCATGCGGCGGGCCCGTCGTACCGGTCGCAATCAAGTAGCTGCTTCGACCCGAAAGAATCGCGCGCTGATCTGCCGCCACGGTGGCGCCGATGGTGGATGCGGTGGGGAAGGTGGCTGCCGTCAGAACAGTGGCGGGTCGTCCACGTCCAGTTCAGCGATCTCCTCGGCCACTCCGCCCGGATCGGCGGGTGGCGGTTCGGTCCGGTAGTCGTATGGGGGTGACGGTGCGTGACTGGCCGAGCACGGTTGTCCAGGTGACGGTGCCTGTGTCATCGACGATGACGCAGAGTTGCCGGCGGGTGTCGAGCAACTCATCCGGGCACTCCACCATCAACAACATTGCCCAGACGCTACCTGCGACCTACGACAGTTTCCGTTGTCCCCCAACGGTTTTCACCGCCCGAACCACGCCCGGCTGACTAGCGCTCTCGGCGCGGCCAGGCTCCGTTCGTGACGCGGACGTCCCAGAAGCCGGTGCCTCCGTCGGTGTACCAGATCTCACCGCGGGCGGGGACGAAGGCCGGAGCCGACATCGCGTGCGAACCACCCGACGGCGGTTGGTTGAAGTAGGCGACCTCGCGCGGGTGAGCCGGGTCACGGATGTCGAAGACCCGCAGCCCCGACAGGATCATGCTGCACGCGACGATGCCCGGGTTGACCTGCCGCGGCACCGAGCAGTAGTGCGCGGCGTAACCCTGCGTGCCGGTCTGCGCGCCCGGGTCGTTCTGCTGGCTGGAGGCACGCGCACCGGGCTCGTGCACAGCGAGCCGGATGTGGCTGATCACTCGAGGGTGCTTCTCGTTGCCGATGTCGATGATGCGCGCTGCGCCGACGGCGCTGTCCGGGTTGTACTGCAAGACGTTGGAGCTGAACTCGTCGAACTCGATCAGATACTTGTGGTGCTTGATCGTGACCGGGATGACGTTCTGGGGAATGCTGATCTCCGGCCAGCTCAGCCGCGCGATCTCCGGCACGCTCGCGGTCGGGCTGCTGATCGTCCGGTTCTGGATCTTCGAGACGTCCAGGATGATCAGCCCGCCGGTGCGGCTGTCAGTCCCGTACCCCGAGATCGCGGTGAAGTAGTTGCAGCACGGCGAGGCAAGGTAGGCGCGGTTGCCATCGGCCGAGATGGCCATGCCGTGCGAGCCGTAGGTCTCCGTGTGCCAGATGATCTGTGGCACTGCCGGGTTGGTGAGGTCGATCGCCGTGATGCCTTCGCGCGCCGTCGCCGTTGCCCAGAACGTGCGCCCGTCCGGGGAGAAGCCGCTCTCATGCCCCAGCGGCCCGATCGGCAACGACGACTCGAAGACCGGCTTGCGGCAGTCCTTCGCGACGGAGTAGACGTCGACGAACCCAGCCTGGGTCGCCGGTGAGCCGGTGTCGGCGACGAGCAGCCCACGCTTCTGGTTGAGCCGCAGCGACTCGTGTGGCGAGTCCATCGCAACCGTCTGCAGCGTCGCGGTGCGGACCGGCTTGCGCGGGTTGCTCATGTCGAGCGCATAGGTGCCGACCGGGTCACCGTTGGTCGCGTCGGAAGGGAAGAGCAACGTGCTGTCGTAGAACGCGCACTCGTGCCCGGCCTTGTCGACGTAGCGCTCGACGCGGTATCCGCCGGACTGGCCGAAGTGCGACACCGCCGCCGTGTTGCACGTGTAGCCCTTGGCGGCCCGCCCGCTGGTGTAGTCGGCGGCCGGCACCTCGCCCTGACGGCCGGTCTCCGGCATCGAGCCAGGGCCGCAGTGCGCGACCGGCGTGGTCGGCAGGTGCTGCGCACGCGCTCCGTCGAAGGGCGGCGGGGCGTGGCCACCGGCCATCCAGCTCAGAGCGGCGCTGCCGCTCTCGTGCGCTGGGTTGGACGCGGAGGCGGTCAGGCCGCCGACGACGAGCGAGACGCCGAGGCTCAGGCCGACGGCGGCCGCGATCGACTCGCGACGCGAAGGGCGGTGGATTCGGGCCATGGCACTGCCTTCGACGCCGGCGGCGGCTTTCCTACCGTCAGCGGGAAAGGATCACCGACGAGCCGTGGCCGAACAGGCCTTGGTTGGCCGTGATGCCGACGCTCGCGCCCTCGACCTGACGCGCGCCCGCCTGACCCCGCAGCTGCCAGGTGACCTCGCAGACCTGCGCGAGCGCCTGCGCCGGCACGGCCTCACCGAAGCAGGCGAGACCGCCGGACGGGTTGACCGGGATCCGTCCGCCGATCGTTGTGTCGCCGTCGTGCAGCAGCCGCTCGGCCTCACCGGCCTTGCACAGGCCGATGTGCTCGTACCAGTCGAGCTCCAGCGCACTGGACAGGTCGTAAACCTCGGCAAGTGACACGTCCTCGGGACCGAGCCCGGCCTCCTCGTAGGCCGCCTGGGCGATCGAGTCCTTGAACGGCGTGACCGCGTCGCTGACTGCTGCGCCGGAGTCGGTGGCGAAGTGCGGCATCTCGATGACCGTCTGCGGGAACGCGGGCGTCACGGTCGACACCGCACGGACCTTGATGGGCTCGGCCACATTCTGGCGCCGCGCATAGTCCGCCGAGGTCAGCACGACGGCTGCGCCGCCGTCACTCGTCGCGCAGATCTCGACCAGCCGAAGCGGGTCGGCGACCATCGGCGATGCCAGGATGTCTTCGACGGAGAAGTTCTTGCGGTATCGCGCGTTGG
>JAVEEH010000195.1 GCA_030840545.1 Frankiaceae bacterium
TGTGGCAGTCTGTGCTCGTCGGACGTCGGCTGCACGACCTGTTCGTCGACGACGACCAGCACGACGTCAACCCGGCGCTGACCCGGTTGGCCAGCGAGGAAGCACGCTTCGCCCGCACGCGTGTCGCGAGCCGACCACAGCGCGGCGGTCGTCGACCACGCAGCCGCGTCGACGTTCCAACCCGGCCTGAGGTCGTGGAGAGTCTTGACCGGGCCGGGTTGCTGCCCGCGATCGTCTTCATCTTCAGCCGCGCGGGCTGCAACGCCGGCGTCGTGCAGTGTCTGCGCGCCGGTCTGCGGCTCAACGAACCGCATGAGCGCGCCCGCGTGCGCGAGGTCGTCGAAGCCCGCACCGCTGACCTCCCGACAGAAGACCTGGCCGTGCTCGGCCTCGGTGAGTTCCTCGACGGCTTGCAACGCGGTGTGGCCGCCCACCACGCCGGCATGCTGCCGGTGTTCAAGGAGATCGTCGAGCAGCTGTTCAGCGAGGGTCTCGTGAAAGTCGTGTTCGCCACCGAGACGCTGGCCCTCGGCATCAACATGCCGGCCCGCAGCGTCGTCCTGGAGTCGCTGGTCAAGTGGAACGGCGAGGCGCACGTCGATCTCTCGCCTGGTGAATACACGCAGCTGACCGGCCGGGCCGGCCGCCGCGGCATTGACGTCGAGGGTCACGGTGTCGTGCTGTGGACACCCGGGTTCGACCCCCGCCACGTGGCGGGTCTGGCATCCACGCGTACCTATCCGCTTCGTTCGAGTTTCCGTCCGTCGTACAACATGGCGGTCAACCTCGTCGCGACATTGGGCCGGCGCGAGGCGCGCGAGCTGCTCGAGTCCTCCTTCGCACAGTTCCAGACCGACCGGGCTGTCGTGGGGTTGGCGCGTCAGCTCAAACGCAACCAGGAGGCGCTGGACGGCTACGGCGAGGCAATGCTCTGCCACCTTGGTGACTTCGCCGCCTACGCCGGTCTGCGGCGTGCGTTGAAAGACCGGGAGGGCGACATCGCCCGGGAGGGTGCCAACCAGCGCCGGGCGGCGGCCGCGCAGTCGTTGGAACGGTTGCGCATCGGCGACGTCATCCGGGTGCCCGCCGGGCGCCGGGCCGGCCTCGCGGTCGTGATCGACCCGGGTGGGGCCATGCCCGGCGACCCGCACCCGGTCGTGCTGACGGTCGATCGGCAGATGAAGCGTTTGTCAGTGGTTGACTTCCCCAGCCCGGTCGAAGCGGTGTCACGGGTCCGGCTGCCCAAGGGCTTCAACCCGCGTTCGCCGCAGTCACGCCGCGACCTCGCGTCCTCGCTGCGCAACCTCGGGCTCGACGACATGGGGGCGCGGCCGCGCCGGAGTCGCTCCGCGGCGGCCGACGACGACGAGATCGCGCAGCTGCGCGCAGCGATCCGCCGGCACCCGTGCCACGGCTGCGCGGAGCGCGAGGACCACGCTCGATGGGCGGAACGCCATGATCGGCTGACCCGCGACAGCCGCCAGCTCGAGGAGCGGGTCGACAGCCGGACCAACACGATCGCCCGGATGTTCGACCGCGTCTGCGACGTGCTCGAGAGGCTGGGCTATCTCCACGGCGACGACGTGACCGACGCCGGCCGGATTCTCGCTCGCATCTACTCCGAGGCTGACCTGGTCATCGCCGAGGCGCTGCGCGCCGGCCAGTGGGACACCCTCGACCCGGCCGAGCTTGCTGCGGTGTGTTCAGCGCTGGTCTACGAGGCGCGGCGCGACGACGACGCCTCGCCCCGGCTGCCACCGGGCGCGGTGCGCACCGCCGTCGCGGAGCTAGGTCGACTCTGGTCGTCGTTGCAGGCCACCGAGCACGACGCAAAGCTCGACTTCCTGCGAGAGCCCGATCTCGGGTTCGCGTGGGCCGCGTGGCGGTGGGCGCACGACGCGCCACTCGACCAGGTGCTCGGCGACATCGCCCAGGCACCCGGGGACTTCGTCCGCTGGATGAAGCAGCTGATCGATCTCCTCGACCAGGTGTCCGTCGCGGCACCGGAAGGCTCGCCGGTGCGAGCGAGCGCCGCAAACGCGGTCCGGCTGCTGCGCCGTGGCGTCGTTGCCTACTCGGGTGTCCTCTGAGCTGCGCCGGTGGTGGCGAGCGCCGCCAGCAAACGGTTGAGCGCCGACTCCAGCCCCCACCGGTCGGACAGCGCGAGCAGCTCCTCCGGGTGACGCGGTGTCGCCGGAATCCGGTCGTCGTGTGTCGGCAGGTCGATGTCACACGCGACCCGCACCACCACCGGCGCCTTCTGCAGGTAGTCGACTGCGGCGAGCACCTTGCCGCGCGCACCGGAAGGGAATCCGTCGTCGTCGCCGCTGCGCGCCGCTTCGAGGATCCGGTCGACTGTGCCGAACCGCGTCACCAGCGCCGCCGCGGTCTTGTCACCGACACCGGCGACGCCGGGCAGGCCGTCGGACGGGTCACCGCGCAGCGTCGCGAACTCCGCATACGACCGGCCGGGGATGCCGTACTTCGCAGTGACAGCCGCCTCGTCCCACGGCTGCGCTTGACCCACGCCTTTGGCGGTGTAGACCACGCGCACCGGCTTGTCGTCGCGGACGAGCTGGAACAGGTCGCGGTCACCCGTGACGACATCGACCGCGCCCCTTGCGGTTGTGGCGAGCGTTCCGATGACGTCGTCGGCTTCGAAGCCCGCGACTCCCATTCGGCAAAGACCGACGGCGTCGAGCACCTGCTCGATCACCGGCACTTGCGTCGCCAGCGAGTCCGGTGTCTGATCGCCACCGTCGGCCGCGACCCGGTGCAGCTTGTACGACGGCAGCACCTCGACTCGCCATGCCGGTCGCCAGTCCGCGTCCATGGCCGCCACCAGGTGGGTCGGTTGGCGGTCGCGCACCAGTCGCGCGATGAAGTCGAGGAGACCCCGCACGGCGTTCACCGGCGTCCCGTCGGGCGCGGTCACCGACTCCGGAACACCGTAGAACGCCCGGAAATAGAGCGACGGCGTGTCGAGGAGCAGCAGCCGGTCAGCGACCATCCTCAGCCGCCCACGACGACGTTCCACGGCCGGATCTGCCACGCCGTCACGAGGCCCTGGGCGACGTAGGGGTCCGATGCGACGAAACGTCGCACCACGTCCTCGTCGTCGGACGACCAGACGAGAAGCGCCCGGTCGGGTGGAGCGTCGAAGGCCCCCGCCAGCAGCAGGTCGCCGTTCGCGTGGGCTGCGCGGGCCAGCGCCAGGTGCTCCTCCCGCAGCGCACCGCGCCGTTCGAGGTAGTCGTCGACGAGCTCGTAGAACAAGGCGAGATGCATGAGGGACAGTCTGGCGGTCGATCGGCCTTCTTTCCGCGGAGGTGCGGCGATTCGTCCCCGCGAACCTCCGTGTTCATGCAACCGTGCGGGCGTGTCGCACGTCGAACGGCCGACACCGTCCTTCTGGGGGATCCGATGCTTCCTGTCCTCGAACGCCGCGTCGCCGGCGCCCACGCCGCACCTCGGCGCCGCCGCCTGCGTTTCCTCGCGGCACCGCTCCTTGCCGCCGCGGTGGCGGTCGTCCCCGCGGCGACCGGCCAGGCAACCTCGCCGCCGCCCGGGCTGCATCTGATCGTCGGCATGCACCACGTGGACGTGCAGCGCTACGGCGCCGACCAGCCGGATCTGTTCTTCCCGGCCGCGGTCTACGTCGCGTCGACCCACGGCGCGTTCGAGATCGACCCGGTGAAGCAAGGCGGTCATGTGACGCTGTGGCAGGTCCGTCGAACGCCTAGCGGCGTCACCCGACTCCGGCGGATCGTCCCGCTGTCACCGGTGCACATGGACCAGGGTCTTCCTGGCTTCTTCCGCATGACCTTGCGCAACTCCGACGGCAAGGTCGTGACCAGGACGACCCAGGCCTTCTGCCCGACGGGTGATTTCGGCGGTTCACGTGTCGACGCCACCGGCCCGGACAACCCGACCTACCCCTACTACTGCGGCAGCTCGATCACCCGCGCGACGATCTGGGGCATCGACCAGGGGTGGGCCGAGCCGATCTACAGCGATCTGCCGGTAACTTCGACGGTCGCTCCGGACGGCAACTACACGCTCACGATCCGGATCGATCCGTCCTACGTTCATCAACTGCACCTCGGTGGTCATGCTTCCGTCGCAACGCTGGACCTGACCGTCACGACTGCCAGTCCTGAGCCGTGCCCGCCCAAGATTGTCTGCGGGAGGAGTGCCCTGGCCCGTCGCGTCGCCGCAGGTCGCACCGAGGCTCCCGCCGGCGGCCGCGGCTTCGCAGTGGCGACCGCACCGGGCGGCCTGCCCGACCTGGCGGCGCTGCCGGCACGCGACCTTCGCGTCGAGCACAACGCCGACGACGGACACGACTACCTGGACTTCGCCGCGACGATCTGGAACCGCGGGCCGGGACCGATGGACGTCGAGGGCTTCCGGCGCGGCGACACGCCGACGATGGTCGCCACGCAGTTCATCTATCGCAACGGCAGGTCGGTGCGCTCGGCGGTGATCGGCAAGTTCGAGTTCGACACCCGACCCGGCCACAACCACTGGCACCTGCAGGACTTCGCGCAGTACGACGTTCTCAGCCTGAACGGCGACCGGTTGGTGCGGAGCTCCAAGCAGTCGTTCTGTCTCGCACCGACCGATCCGATCAACCTGACGCTGCCCGGCGCGCTCTGGCAGCCCGACAAGGTGGGCCTGTTCAGTGCCTGCCCGAGCGACCAGTCGATCTGGCTGCGCGAGACGCTGCCGGCGGGCTGGGGCGACACCTACGTCCAGGGCGTAGCCGGCCAGTCCTTCGACATCACCGGGCTGGCCAACGGCAAGTACCTGATCCGGGTGACCACCAACCCCTTCTTCCGCATCCTCGAGACGACGTTCAACAACAACACGTCACTCGTGAAGATCCGGCTGGGCGGCGATCCGGGTGCCCGCACGGTGCAACGGCTGGGTGTGGTCGCCAACTAACCTGAGGGCGTGGCACCGACGCGCGACACCACCGGCATCCTGTCCACCCGGCTGCAACGCGCCGCCGAGGCCGCGACCGCGGCGGGCGTCGACGCGCTGCTTGTGACGCCTGGCGCCGATCTGCGCTACCTCGTCGGCTACCAGGCGATCCCGCTCGAGCGACTGACCTGCCTAGTGGTGCCCGCGAGTGGCGACGCCGCCCTCGTCGTACCGCGGTTGGAGCGGCTCGCCGCGGAGGCGAGCGGTGCCGGTGACGTCGTGAAGATCGTCACCCACGAGGAGACCGACGACGCGTTCGCGCTGACGGCGGATCTCGTCCGCGACGCCCTGCAGGCCGAGCCGGCAACCGTGGGTGTCGCCGACCGGATGTGGGCCGAACAGGTGCTGCGCTTCCGCGCCGCGATGCCGCGTTCGGAGCAGGTCACGGCCGGCTCGGTGCTGCGGGCGCTGCGCCTGCGCAAAGCCCCGGCCGAAGTCGACGGTCTGCGGCGCGCGGCTGCTGCCATCGACGCCGTGCACTCGCGGATGGGGGAGTGGCTGCGGCCCGGTCGCACCGAGCGGGAGGTCGGCCGGGACATCGCGCAGGCGATCGTCGACGCCGGGCACACCTCGGTCAACTTCGTCATCGTCGCGAGCGGACCCAATGGCGCAAGCCCGCACCACCACACGTCGGACCGGGTGATCGAAGCGGGCGACCCGGTGGTCGTCGACATCGGTGGGTCGATGCCGGACGGCTACTGCTCGGACTGCACGCGGACCTATGTCGCCGGTTCGGCGCCGGATGACGAGTTCGCCCGCTATTACGCCGTGCTGCTGGAGGCGCAGCAGAAATCGTGTGCGTCGGTGCGTCCCGGCGTGACGGCGCAAAGTGTCGATGCCGCGGCGCGCGACGTCATCGCCGCCGCCGGTTACGGCGAGCTGTTCGTGCATCGCACCGGTCATGGGATCGGGTTGGAGGAGCACGAGGAGCCCTGGATCGTCGCCGGTAACGACACCGTGCTCGAGCCGGGCATGTGTTTCTCCATCGAGCCCGGCATCTATCTGCCCGGCCGGCATGGCGCGCGCATCGAGGACATCGTCGCGGTGTCGGCGGACGGAGTCGAGCGGCTGGACACGATCGACCGCGAGCTGGTCGTCCTCGGCTGATGGTCGTCGACCGGGAGCTGCCCAGTGACGAAGCGCGTGAGCTGCTGGCGTTGACCCGTCAGCTGGCGAGCGAGGAGCTCGCCCCACGGGCGGCCGAGTTCGAGGAGCGCGGCGAGTGCCCGCGCGAGCTGTTCCGCACGATCGGGCGGGCTGGGCTGTTGGGCCTGGCCTACCCCGAGGAGCACGGCGGGGGAGGACAGCCGTACGAGGTCTACCTGCAGGTCCTCGAGGAGCTGGCGATCGGCTGGGCTGCGGTTGCGCTGGGTGTCAGCGTGCACACGCTGACCTGCCATCCGATTGCGCAGTTCGGCACCGACGAGCAGAAGAGGCGATGGCTTCCCGACATGCTCGGCGGCGAGCTGCTCGGGGCCTACTGCCTGTCCGAGGCGCAGGCCGGCTCGGACGCCGGCTCGCTGGCCGCGCGGGCCCGTCGGGACGGTGACGCCTACGTGCTGGACGGCACGAAGGCGTGGGTCACGCACGGCGGCGTCGCGGACTACTACGACATCTTCTGCCGGACCTCCGAGGATGCCCGGCGCGGCATCTCGCTGGTCCTCGCCGACGCGGACACGCCCGGCCTGCTGCCGCAGTCACCGGAGAAGAAGATGGGGCTGCGGGCGTCGCCGACCGCGCAGCTCGTGCTCGAGGGCGCCCGGGTCGACGCCGATCGGCTGATCGGTGCGGAGGGCGACGGGCTGCGGATCGCACTGTCCGCGCTGGATGGTGGGCGGCTGGGCATCAGCGCCGTGGCCACCGGCGTTGCGCAAGCCGCGCTGGACGTGGCCACGGCGTACGCGCGGGAGCGTCAGCAGTTCGGCCAGCGGATCGTCGACTTCCAGGGCGTGTCCTTCATGCTCGCCGACATGGCCACCGGGATCGAGGCGGCGCGGGCGCTGTATCTCTCGGCGGCGCGGCGGCGCGACGCCGGCAAGCCCTATGGCCCGCAGGCCTCGATGGCCAAGGTGTTCGCGACCGACAACGCGATGAAGGTGACGACCGATGCCGTCCAGGTGCTGGGCGGCTACGGCTACACCAGCGACTTCCCGGTCGAGCGCTACATGCGGGAGGTCAAGGTGATGCAGATCTTCGAGGGGACAAACCAGATCCAGCGCATGGTCATCGGCCGGTCGCTAGCTGCCGGTTAGGCGCATCTGGCCCTCCCGTCGCGCGTGAGGCGGCACAATGATCACGAACGGTGGCTGCAGAGAGCCACATGGAGGGGGCAGCGGCGATGGGGGCGGTGACCGAGCTCGTGCTCGGGCCGGAGCCCGACGCCGTCCCGCGGGCCCGCCGGTTCGTGGTCGAGGCACTGGGCGACGAGCCCGCCGCAACGGTCGAGGCGGCTGAGCTCATCGTCGCGGAGCTCGTGACGAACGCGCTTCTGCACGGTGAGCCACCGGTGACGCTTCGGCTCGCGCGCCTGGCCGATCGGGTCCGGGTCGAGGTCGAGGACGCCGGCCATCAGGTGCCGGTGCTCGGCCGCCGGGATCTTGACGCCATGACGGGCCGCGGCTTGGGCATGGTCGCGGCCGTCTCCGGCGAGTGGGGGATCGATCCGGCCGCTGCCGGCGGCAAGGTCGTCTGGGCCGAGCTGCCGCACGGGGGGGCCGAAGCCGGCACGGGCCACGGGGCGGAGCTGGACGCCGACGCTCTCCTCGCCGCCTGGCAGGGCGACGACCAGCCCGGTGAGCCCACCTACGTCGTCCATCTCGGCGCGGTGCCGACCGACCTGCTCATCGACGCGAAGTCTCGCCTCGACAACCTGGTCCGCGAGTTCAGCCTGGCGGGCAGCGAGAGCGCCGGCCAGCCCGCATCTGCGGCGTTCGCGGCCGTCGCTCAGACGATCACCCAGTCGCTGGGAAGTGTTCGCGCCGAGATCAAACGGCAGGCGTTGGCGGCGGCGAGTCGCGGCGACGCGGAGACGAGTCTCGTCCTGCGGTTGCCCGCCTCGATGGCCGATGCCGGGGAGCGTTACCTCGCCGCCTTGGACGAAGCCGACGCCTACGCGCGGGCCGGCCAGCTGTTGAACCTGGAGACCCCCCGGCTGCACCGGGTCTTCCGGCGCTGGTATGTCCAGGCGCTGGTCGACCAGCTGCGCGCGCAAGCCGCCGGCGAGGCACCGGCACCGCCACCGTCGTTCCAGCAGCGGTTGGTCGAGGAAGTCGCAGCTCTCGGTCAGCTCGAGGAGGCGGGTGAGCGGCTTCGGCTGCTCCAGCGGGTCACGGCGGAGCTCACCGGTGCCCGCGACATCGAGGACATCGTGGAAACGGTCGTCTCCAACGCGACCCGCGCCCTGGGGGCTCATTCGGCCCGCATCTACCTGTTGGGTGACGACGGAATCCTGCGTTCGGTCGCGACCCGTGGCGGCGACCCGCAGCTGGCAGTCAACTACGAGGAGTTCCCGCTCGAGGCAGACCTTCCCGGCGGAGTGGCCTTGCGCACCGGACAGCCCGTGCTGTTGCGCAATCTCGAGGAGCTTGCGCAGCGCTTTCCGTCGTTGGCCACTGTCTATCCCGACGAGCGGACCTTGCACGTCGCGCCGCTGATCGTCGGTGAGCACAAGATCGGTGTCCTCAGCCTGACCTTCCGCGGTCTCACCGCCGTCGACGAGCACACCCAGGTCACGTTCCTGACGGCGCTGGCGGACGCCTGCGCTCAAGCGCTCGAGCGGGCCAACGCCACCGCACGGGCGACGGAGGCGACGGAGCGGCTGGCCTTCCTCGCCGAAGCATCGGTGATCCTGTCGGGCAACCTCGACTACCGCGCCACCCTCGCCGCTGTGGCCGATCTCGTCGTCCCGCGGCTGGCGGACTGGTGCGTCATCCAGCTCCTCGAAGGCGACGAGCTCCAGAACGTCGGACTCACCCACTTCGATCCGGCGAAGGTGGCCTGGGCCGAACGCCTGGGGGAGCGCTACCCGACGGACATGTCTGCACCCACCGGTGCACCTAACGTCATCCGCACCGGAGTCAGCGAGCTCTATCCCTACATCCCGGACGAGCTGCTCGTCGCCGCCGCGGTCGACCAGGAGCATTTGCAGCTCATCCGCGAGCTGGGCATGTCGTCAGGTCTCGTCGTACCGCTCACCGGGCGCAGCGGCACTTTCGGTGCACTGACGATGATCTACGCCGAGTCCGGACGCCGCTATGACGAGCGAGACGTCAAGTACGCCGAAGACCTGGCCGGGCGAGCAGCGCTCGCGGTCGAGACGGCGCATGCCTTCACCGAACAGTCCGGCCGTCTCGCCGAGGTCAGCCGCATCGCGGAGGCGGCCCAGCACGCCATCCTCGCGGCACCTCCTGCAGTCATCGGGCCGATCGCCCTGGCGGCGCGTTACGTCAGCGCGGCAGCGGAAGCGCTGATCGGCGGCGACCTCTACGAGGTAGTGCCACGGCCGGGTGCCGTTCGGCTGCTCATCGGTGACGTGCGTGGCAAGGGACTCGCCGCGGTGCGCACGGCGACGGTCGTGCTCGGCGAGTTCCGGGCTGCTGCCGCCGACGTCGACAGTCTGGTCGACGTCGCGATGCAGATCGATCGCCGTCTTCGTCCCTATCTCAGCGACGAGGACTTCGTCACTGCACTCGTCGCCGAGATCACCGATGACGGCGTCTTCACCATCGCCAACTGTGGTCATCCGCCGGCGCTGCTCGCCGCGGGAGGCGAAGTGACGCCCGTCGACTCCGACCCGAGCCTGCCGCTCGGTCTCGGTGCCACGCCGTCGCTCGCCGTCGGCAAGCTCGTTGCCGGTGATCGGTTGTTGCTCTACACCGACGGCATCATCGAAGCGCGTGACCAGCAACGCGAGTTCGTCGACCTGATGAACCTGGTGGCGCCGCTCGCCGATGGAGACTTCGACCTCGTCCTCGACGACGTGCTCGTCGCGCTTCGCAGTGCCGTCGGCACGGAGCTCGATGACGACCTGGCGCTTCTGATCGCGGAGTACCGCGGCGCCTGAGGGCAGCAAGTTGTCACCATTGCCGGCTGCTTGCAGAAGTTCGCGGCGGGTAAGTAGTTGTCGTACCCACCCACACCGCGGCTTCCGAGCCGTCACAGAGGAGTTCACCGTGTCCGACATCGCCCAGGACCCCGGCGCCGGGGGCTTCATCGACCGCGTGAAAGGCACCGCAAAACAGGTCGCGGGTGCCGTGATCGGCGACGACGACCTGAAGCGTGAAGGCCAGCTGCACCACGACAAGGTCGACGCCACACGGACCGCCGCTGAGCTCGAGGCCAAAGCTGAGCGGGAAAGCGCCGAAGCCGAGGTCATCGCGCGCGAACGCGAGATCGAGATCGAGCGGCAGCGCCTCACCGCCGAAACCGCTGCGGACCACCGTGCCGCCGAGATCGAACGCGAGCAGATCATCGACAAGCAGCGCGTCGCCACCGAGGCCGCCCAGCGCGAGGCAACTGTGGAGCGGCAGAAGGCGGCGCAGCAGGAAGCCGCGGCACGGCAGGAGCAGCTGGCCGCCGCCGAACGGGCCCAAGCCGAGCGACAGGCAGCGCAGCTGCAGGCCGAGGCCGCCCGGGCCAAGAACACCGCCGACGTGCTGGACAACGCCGCTGAGGAGATCGCATGACCATCAAGAACAACGTTGCCGTTCTGCCTCGGACGGTGATCGGTGCCTACCTGAAGGCAGCCCGGCTGCCGTTGACCGTCGCCGAGCGTGTCAGCGGTCAGCGTGACAACGACCAATGGCCGCCGGCACTGGCCTACGAAGGCTTCGAGGCCAACGTCGAAACCGTGCTGGGCTCGCTGCTCCGGGACGAGACGCTGGCCGACCGCGGTCGACTGCGGCAGGCCAAGCTGGCGCAGCTGCGTCGGGCCGCGGAGCTGGAGACCGTGGCGGAGCAGCACCGTGAGCGCGCCGAGGAGACCTTCGACGAACGTCGCGAGCAAGCCGCCCAACAGCGGGCCGACGCCGCGCGCACAGCCCAGCAGCGTGAGCAGGAGATCGAGCGGCAGGCCGCGCTACGCGAGCAGAAGGTGCGGCAGAAGGCCGCGCGGAAGGCTGCAGCCGCTCAGCAGGTCAAGGCGGCACAGGACACGTCGATCGACCGGCAGGAGCGGCTGGCAAAGACGGAGGCTCTCACCAAGGAGTCGGCCGCGCTGGGCGCGGCGAAGCAGGCGCTCGAGGCCGAGGGCACGGTCGAGGTCATCGAAGAGACGATCGAAGGCACCAAAGCGGCCCGCAAGACCGGCTGACGGATGCCACCGCGGCACCAGACCCCGCCAGCAGCGTGGGCGCGAGCACTCGGGCCCAAGCTGCTGGCGTCACCGCCTGCTGTCGTCGCAGCGGGCGCGTAGCGCCTCGACGGTGTTCCAATTCCGCGTTGTGGCCACCGTTTTCAGCTTGCGCTCCCAGAAGGTGTTGTTGAGCTTCGTCCTCCCGTACCCATCGGGGGTGCTGAGGTAGACCTCTCGACCGGCCACGCGGAACTCATCGCCGCCGTAGCCGTCCGGTGCGAGCGCCTGGACCGCGCCGGCGGTCGGGCTCGAGGCGAGGAATGTCACATGCCAGGCCTTGCGCGGCGTGGCGAACGGCTGCTGGTCCGCGACGGCTGCCAGTTCTGCCGCCGTGCGCAGCAGAACTCGCACCTCGAACCCGCAGGAGGCCGTCAACGCAGGCTCCAACGCGGCCGCCACCCGCTTGGGGCCGTCGAACACCACGTTGCCGGACTGCAGGTAGGTGCGGACGTCGGAGCCGCCGATCTCCGTCACGATCCGCTGCAGGTCAGCCATCGGCAGCTTGCGGCCGCCAACGTTGACGGCGCGCAGCAGGGCCACCCAGGTGCTCATGCGGCACCAGCAAACCAGGCGGGCCCCAGCCGGGCTAGGCCGGAACCACCCGGCCGGTCCTCTCAAGCACACCGGGTGGGCCGCCGAAGCCACAGATGTCGCCGGCATCCGCTGGTGACACGGGACACGGTGATCCGAGCGACCCTCACCGACCTGAGCCGGGAGCGACCGGCGCAGGCACGGAGAAACACGGTCGCCTAGGTCGCTCGGGGAGTGAGTGGCGAGACCGACCTGACCGGATGGGGCGCAAGCCCCGCACGGACGGGAGAGCACTCCATGCGCACGGTCCTGGGCAGGTCGGTGGGGCGCGCCATGCTCATTCTCGTTTCGGCGGGGATGGTGGGCAGCGCGGCGCTCCCCGCCGTACCCGCTGTCGCGGGCGCGGGCAACCGCACCCCGGCGCATCACCATCGGTCAGACGTTCGGATCGGCCACGCCGTGAAGTACGTCAAAGACGCAGATGGCACGATTCGTCGGGTCCGCTAGACGCAGCGCGAGGGCGTCGACTCCAGGTGAGTCGGCGCCCTCGGCCACGTCCGGGCGCCGCCGTGGCCTATCGTCGCGGCCGTGGAGGATCTCGACCGCGAGATCGCCCGGCTGCTCGCCAGTGACGGCCGGCGTAGCTTCACCGACCTCGCGCGTGACACCGGGCTTTCGGTCTCAGCAGTGCACCAGCGGGTTCGCCGGCTGGAGAAGCGCGGCGTGATCCGGGGCTATCGGGCCGTGGTCGACCCTGACGAGATCGATCTGCCCTTGACGGCGTTCGTCTCGATCAAGCCGATCGACCCGGCCGCGCCCGATGACGCCCCGGACCGGCTCACCCACCTGGCCGCGATCGAGGCCTGCCACAGCGTGGCGGGGGAGGAGAGCTACATCCTGAAAGTGCGCGTCGTCACGCCGGCGGCGCTGGAAGACCTGCTGCAGGAGATCCGGGCGGCAGCGAACGTGTCCACCCGCACCACGGTGGTGCTGTCCACGCCTTTCGAGGGCCGCCCTCCCGCAATTTGAGCGTCTGAAACTGCCTTTTTGGCGACACCTGCATGTCGAACTTGCCATAAACCACGCAAGTCGGGCAGTCTGTCGGAGCCCGCCGCACGCCGCTGTAGCGCCCCCCTCGCGCAGCCCGCCGCTCGGAGGACCCGCACGTGCTTGTCGGTTCGCTTCGCTTTCGCCTGCCCTGCATTCTTCTCGCAGTTTGTGCACTTGTGGTTCTGAACGCCGGTTCGGCCCGCGCCGGCAGCGCTACGCGGGCGGCGTTTGTGTCGGACACCAACCATGCGCGGGACTACCACGACCGGCGGGAGTACCGCGTCCGCGACGGCCTCAACGACGTCGCCCAGAACTGGGCCGACTGGATGGCAGCGCACCACAGCCTCGAACACAACCCGAACCTCGAGTCGCAGGTCCATGGCTGGCAATCACTCGGCGAGAACGTCGGCCGCGGCGGCTCGGAGAGCGCGATTCAGCGCGCCTTCATGAGGTCGGCGCCGCACCGGGACAACATCCTGTCCCGGTCGTTCACGCTGGTGGGCGTCGGCACCGCCCGCGACTCCAACGGCGTGCTCTACGTCGACGAGGTCTTCAAGCGACCTAGCTGACGGCCCGGGCTCGATCAGATGCCGGCCAACGCAGCTGCGGCGTCGCGGCTGGCGCCGGCCGCGACGGCGTCGTACGACGGCTCACCAGCCTGCTCACGCCACCAGCTCTGGCCCTCCGGCGGCAGCGAACCGATGGGGTCGTAGTAGTCGTAGAGCCTGCTCAGGGCCGCCGGGTCGTCGTGCTCTACGGACGTGCGGTAGTTCTTGGTCCAGTAGGAGACGCCCCGGACCCGGTCGTAGCTGTCGAGCTGATGCACCCAGCGCTTGCCGACGTAGGGCACGTCACACACGATGCGCGGCGTGGCGAAGCCGGGCAGGTAGCCCATGATCGCGTGCTGCAGCGCCTGCGCCTCGTGCACGGCGACCCGCCAGTGCTCGCTGCCGGGGATCATGTCGCACATGTAGAAGTAGTAGGGCAGGATCGCGGCCTCGTCCTGCAGCGCGAAACAGAGGTCGAGCAGGTCTTGCTGGGTCGCGTTGACCCCGCGCAGCAGCACCCCCTGGTTGCGCACGTCGCGGATGCCGGTGTCGAGCATCGCGCGGGTGGCCCGCGCCACCAACGGCGTCACCGACTGGGCTGAGTTGATGTGCGTGTGGATGGCGATGCTGACGCCACGCTCGCGGGCGGTGGCACCGAGCCGCTCCATGCCGATGCGCACCTCGTCCTGCAGCCAGTGCTGAGGCAGGCCCATCAGCGCTTTGGTGGCCAGCCGGATGTCGCGGACGTTGTCGATCTCCAGCAGCCGGGTCATGAACGCTTCCAGCCGCGGCCAGGGCATGTTGGCCACGTCCCCGCCGGACACCACGACGTCACGTACGCCGGGGGTGCGGCGCAGGTAGTCGATCATCGAATCGAGCCGGTCGACCGGCTTGAGCGAGAACTTGTGCTTGTCGACCTGCGGTGTCGAGTTGCCGACCAGGTCCATCCGGGTGCAGTGCCCGCAGTACTGCGGACAGGTGGGCAGCAGCTCGGCGAGCACCTTGGTGGGATACCGGTGGGTGAGTCCTTCGACCACCCACATCTCCGCCTCGTGCAGTGAGTCCCGGGCTGACTTCGGATGGCTGGGCCAGACGGGGTCACGGTCTGAGAACGCGGGCAGCATGTAGCGGCGGACCGGGTCGGCGTACATCGCGTCGGTCGACGGCGCGTCGAACGGCACCATCGTGTTGACCATCTGCGGCGGGAGCAGGATGGACATGGTCGCCCGCTCGGCCTGGTCACGTTCCAGATCGGCATAGAAGGCGTCGTCGAGGAGGTCGGCATAGACCGCTCGGAGCTGCCGCACGTTCTTCACACAGTGCGCCCGCTGCCACTGGGCGCTGCGCCAGTCCTCCTCGGACACCCCGTCGAAGCCGGGCAGCCGGCGCCAGTCCGGCTCCACCAGCTCGCGGGCGGCGTACTCGTACGGCTGCTCCAGCATGGGGGTGATCTTACGGGAGGATCTTCGGCAGTTCAGCTCTCTCGCGATAGGTTCTCCACCGAACTGGCCAGGAAGAGGTGCGGAGTGACCGTGGGGACCGAACGCGCGCTCGGCGTGCACCGGGTGCTGGAGCCCGTCGGCGTGCTGCCGCAGGCGGCCCGCCGGCTGGACGCCGACCCGGCGATCGGT